>CAMBAN010000137.1 GCA_945864145.1 uncultured Lachnospiraceae bacterium
AGTAACTATGTGGCTTTCAGCCACTTACACGGCTGTGCCGTGAATAATCTAGGATCAATAATATCTTTTGCATCATAAGCAGTAATATCTGCTACAACATCAAAATGCATGTCCTTCAATTTCTCACCTAAGTCATGTCTATCGCCCAAGATTAAACGAACGCCTTCCACTTGTGGCTTTGAATTTCTGTTAAGCACATATACTTCATATTCACGCTTCACGAAGTATTCTGCTACATATTTACTAACAAATGTGGTTCCACCTGTAATTAAAATCTTTTTCATAATTTCTCCCATTTCAAAAGTCTTCACTTGATTTTTACATTATACTGTAATTTCAGTACCTATACAAGAAAGGATATGCTTTCATTCCTTTTCTCATATCGTGACTTTGTCACTGAAAAAGAATGTAGGAAAGGATATACTTGCAAAAAAAAGAAAAAGCGGTCAGTGTGAAAAATAAATTTTTGCAGGCTGTGAGAAAGGTGTGTTTATGAAATGAAAAATTGGATGAAAAAAGCAATTCTTTTAGGATTGTCCTTTTGGATAGCACTGGTACTTGTAAAGCCGGTAGGCGTATCCACAGAGTTTGAAGTAGTAGCTGAGCTCCTAAAAAATGCTCTGACAGGGCAGCCCTTAGAAAACCCCATCAGTTATGGAATGGTATTTGTACTTGCTATGCCTGTAGGTGCATGGTTAGGAAATAGGTATGACCGAAAAAAGGAAAAAACAGCGCTTGCTGAAGAACCGTTTTCAAGAAAAGAATTTGCCCTTGCTTTTTGCTCAGGATTCTTTCTATTATTGGGAGCAAGAATAGCCGGTGGTTGCACCAGCGGGCACATGATGAGTGGAATGATGCAGGGTAGCGTAAGTGGATTCATATTTGCTGCAGCAGTATTTTTGGTAGCAATTCCTGTTGCAACTTTTAGAAAGAAATAGGAGTGAATAGAACATGAAATTATTATTAGGTATCTTACTTGGTGTTTTTTTTGGATTTGCATTATATCATGCCCAGGCAGCAAAGCCACAGAAAATATATGGTATGCTACAACTTAAAGATTTAGAATTGATGAAGATTATCTTTTTTGCAATTGGCTTTGGAAGTGTACTTCTTGCCATTTCAGCCAAAACAGGATTGTTAAATTTAGAACATCTTAGTGTGAAAACCATGCATTTAGGTGTCATTATCGGAGGTCTCATTTTCGGTATTGGTTTTGGACTTGGTGGCACATGTCCGGGAACTTGTGTCACTGCGATTGGTACGAAAGGTGGTGCAAAACGAGGCTTAAGCGTAGTGCTTGGTGGCATTTCAGGCGCCTTTGTCTTCCTTTGCTGTAAAAATATGCTGACTGCTCTTGGTTTATTTGATACGTGGAACATTGGAAAAATAACCTTATTCCACATTTCTGACACATATGTCAGTTTGTTGCCTTTCAGATATGGCGGACTATTGATTATGGGGCTTCTTTTTATGGCAATTGCCTGGATATTACCTGAAAATCAGTCTGCTAAAGAGCGAAGCTTTTCATAATCAAGAATTTGTATGGTGCCACGTGAAAGTCGCACCATACCTTCTTCCTGCAGACTTTTTAAAAGCCTCGTGACAACCTCTCTTGCAGAGCCTAAGTGACTTGCAATTTGTTCATGTGTCATATGAAGCGTATCGGTCTCTTCAATAGTGCTTTCCTCCAGTAAAAATGTAGCCAAACGTTTATCCATACTGTTCCAAAGCACCTGTTCCATAACCCACATTACATCAGTAAATCGAGAAGCCATAAGTTCATTGGTAAATCTGGTCACAGCAAGAGAACTATTCATGATAGACTGGTACACAGGTGCGGGAATCACCCATACCTGTGTATCCTGTTCTGCTGTAATAGACACTTCAAATTGGATATTCTTCATCATACAGGAAGCTGAAAACAGGCAAATGTCTCTTTCAAAAAGGCGATAGATAGTAATTTCGCGCCCTTCAGGAGAGGTAATATAAGCACGAAGCTGACCTGTTTCTACAATAAGAAAACCATGACATTCCTTATCATTACTTAATAAACAGGTCCCTTTTTCCAATCGTTTTTGCATTGACTGACTGGTAATCATATCCTGCTGTTCTTTTGTAAGTTCATCCCAAATAGGCAAATAATTTTCAAGTGTCATAACTATCTATCTCCATTATGCTTTTCTGAATCTAGTACATCGTTTCGTAAATAACTAGACCAATAACGCAGAATATTTTTTCGAGTGTGCATGGCAAAAAACGTAGGCGTAGCGGGCTACGTCGAGGCTTTTTGCCATGTGCAATCGGGAAAATAGACAAGTTATTTGGTGTAGTTATTTAGAAATCGATGTACTAGCATCTTTAACCAGCCTTTATCCGCACAAGTAATCCTGCAATTTTTTATACAACAGCTCTATGTCAATAGGTTTCGAAATATGGTCATTCATCCCGCTTGCCTTGGATTTTTCTACATCTTGTGAAAATGCATTGGCTGTCATTGCCCAAATGAATATGCTCTTAGCATCTTTCCTATCCATTCCACGTATGATTTTCACAGCCTCATAACCATCCATCCCCGGTAATTGAATATCAAACAGCAGCAAATCGAAAAATCCGTCCTCTGATTTTTCAAAGATTTCTATTGCATCCTCCGCGTTCCATGCTTGTGTCACTTCCGCTTTTGTTCTTTCCAATATGGACATAATGATTTCCATATTGATTTCGTTATCTTCTACCACAAGTATTTTCTTATCTATGAGATTTGGTATTTGTTTGTTCTTATGAGTATCTGTATGTACCTCTTCCTTATCTATTTTCATTTTCAAATGAATCAGGAAGGTTGTACCCTTTCCTACTTCACTGTCTATCTGCAAATCTGCTCCCATTACATCTAAAATGGTCTTAGTAATACTCATTCCGATACCATATCCTTCTGTTTTATTCACATACTGTGTATCATCACGTGAAAAAGGTTTGAATAACATAGTATCCATATATTCTTTAGTCATTCCGATTCCCGTATCTTTTACTTCTATCGCAAAATAAGCATATTCTTCTTCCTGTGCCTCTTCCTGCCTGATAAGAAGGCTTACTTTGCCACCGGGAGGTGTATATTTCAAACTATTATTTACCAGATTCATTAGCACCTGTTTGAGTCGAACAACATCACCGATTAATCTGTTGTTTCTAATCTCTTCGCAGTGTACTTCAAAGAAAAGCTTTTTTGCAGCAGCCGACTGTTCCAAAACAGTACATACCTTTTCTACTACTTCCTGCAATGAAAAACCGGTTTCCTTTAGTTTTAATTCACGGCTTTCTATCTCCGACATATCCAACACATTATTAATTAAATGTAACAGAATTGTAGAAGAAGCATTTATTTTTGTCAGGCATTCCTGTACCTTCTCTTTGTCATCAATGTAATAATTAGCCATTTCCGTCATACCAATAATTGCATTCATTGGTGTTCTGATATCATGTGACATACTTGTCAGAAACTTGGTTTTTGCTTCGTTTGCATTTTGCGCATTGAGTTTTTCCTGTTCAATTTTTTTCTTACTCATGTCCTCGATTTTCTGATGGTATTTTATAATCATTCCACATGACACAGATACGGCAACAATGCCCATAACATTATCTTCATAATAATAGATTTCTTCGAGCTGACCTAATTTGTCCTGCAAAAACAGATAGGTATAGACCATACATCCTATATAAGTAGAAAGTGTTACCGTAAAGAATATGATAAAATAGATGCCTCTTGTGAATAGGAAAATCATCAGTAATCCAAGCACCATCCATATTGGCATTCCACTTTTTATGCCACCACCCTCTGTTCCCAGAAACAAATAGGGAATAATGAACAAAAGCATAGGAATCAATGCTATTGCCTTAAAAAACTCTAATTTTTCCGGATGTGCATTGGTAAGGAACATAGTCAAGCATAAGTAAGCAACACTTATAAGCAGCGGAATAATACTATCTGTATCAAATTTCATGGCAATCTGTAATATTGCCACTGCAAACATTGCCAGCATTTCAATAACCAGCATGATATAGAACATCAATATCTGTGATGACTTTTCTCTCGCATCTTTTATCACATTCTTCCATCTATTCATAGGAACAACCATTCCTTTCTAACCATAGGATGTTATGTAAAAAAGTTTCATGCTAAGTATGTTTAAAAGTACTCTTGGAATTACATTTATTTCATTTTATCATATATTATCGGGGAAACAAAGCACTAATGCGTCTATTTTGGAGCCATCAGCTAAAAACAAAATCGGCGGTCTCACAACCGCCGATCGAAATTTTTTCTCTCTATTTACGAATATCTGCTGTCACTTCATCAGGAATCACAAATTCTACACATCCCATGTATCCCGGTGCAACCTCATATTCATCAAATGCGATTACAATTTCTCCATTCTCATTTAAGTAAAAGGATGTCTCATCCGTAATCGCCTTAAAATTCAATTCTTCAATCTCATCATCTACCCAGTAATATACCATATCATCTGCCTTCATCTGCTCGCGCATCTGTGTCTTGATATTTTCACTGATTGGAGTAATGTAATCTGCTCCTTCTACAAAAAGATCTCTTAATGCCATGCGCTCACCTGTTGTTAAATCAATGGTGTAGAAGTAATTCCATTGTGCACCACTACCAGCTCCCTGATAGCAGATTAATTTCAAGGTAAAGTAATCCTGCGTTGATTTTATGACTTCATGTTTAACCATTACATCCTGATATCCTTCTTTGAAGGAAAGATTTTCTTCAAATTGTTTTACTATCTCATCTGTAATTTCCTGAATTTCTGCATTTATCTCCTCTGTTGTTTTCTTTAAGGTCTCCTGTGTATTTGTATCTAAGGCTGTACTCTGTTCTGTCTCTGCTGTATTTTCTACTTCTTCTGCTATTAGCTCCGGTACTTTGATGTCGGCATTATGTCGTTCACTTTCATATTCATAATCGCGGAAGGTCACTACCTCAACCAGTTTTCCCAGCACCGGAATGTTACTCATCGCATAAGCAACCTTTCCTGATGTATTTGGCAGCAGAATAAAAATAGCAACTGCCGCTGCTGCAACTGTTATATTTCTCATTACATGCTTACGATTCTTCATCTCTTTTTCCTCCTTCGCCAAAGCAATCTTCTCTTTCATCTTTTCAAGCTGTTCCTCTGTCATCTGAACTCTTTGATACTCTTTCTTCATCATTTCTATCTTTTCCAAATCATTTTCGTTCCGTTTCAAGGCAACCATCCTTTCTTTTCTCTATTGCCATACATCTGTCAATTCCAATCGCAATTTCTTTAGTCCCCGATACAAACGGCTTTTCACAGTACTGACATTTTCTCCAAGTGCTTCTGCAATATCCGTAAGCTTCATATCTTCAAAGTATTTTAGTTCAATCACTGTTTTATCTTCTTTCGATAGCGAATCCAGTGCTCTTCTTAAATCCACATCCTCATAAGAATCTTCCTCTGCCTGTTCCACAAAGACCTCCTCAATGGAAACAGGCATCTCTTTTTTCAAAAATCGGAAAATTTCATTAAGCATGATGCGATAAATCCAAGTGGATGCATATTCTTCCTTTTGTAACGTATCACTATTCAAAATTGCCTTATATGCTCCATTCTGTACAATATCTGCAGCATCTGCCTCGTTATGCACATAGCTGTAAGCTAGTCGGTAATACCGATTATAATTTTCTAATAGTAGTTCTTCTATCTTCTGTTCTTTTGTATTCTTTTTCTGAAAAAGCACTACTTTGGCACCTCCTTTGTTGTCTTCTATTTATTAGACCATCCAGAGTAAAAAAAAGTTTCATCATTTTCTTGTTTTTTTCTATTTTCTATTTGATTATACATGATATAAAGAAAAAAAGGACACGCCAAATTTTTCATTTGACATGCCCTTTTTATGAAAATGGGATTGAACGCTTATGTAAGTTACTAACCTTTTACACTTCCCAGTGCTACACCTTGTACAATGTGCTTAGAGAGAACTAAGTATACAAGAATAACCGGGAAAATAGAAAATGCTATCATCATATATACCTGACCCATATCGAATTTTAACCAGTCTGCACTACGAAGCTGTGCAATCAGAATAGGTAAGGTTTTCTTTTTATCATCATGTAATACCAATGCAGGAATGAAGTAATTATTCCAGCTTGTTACGAAACCAAAAATCAACTGTACTGCAACTG
Source organism: uncultured Lachnospiraceae bacterium (assembly GCA_945864145.1). Taxonomy (GTDB): domain Bacteria; phylum Bacillota; class Clostridia; order Lachnospirales; family Lachnospiraceae; genus COE1. Next base: position 6,215 of record CAMBAN010000137.1, read on the forward strand.
CCGGCTTCATTAATGGAAATACGATAGTATTAAAGGTTCTAAACTCTCCGGAGCCATCCATTCTTGCTGCTTCTACTAAAG
>CAMBAN010000138.1 GCA_945864145.1 uncultured Lachnospiraceae bacterium
AGTTTTTCTTCCAGTCTTGTACATGCTTCACGCCTAAGCTCATTCAATGCTCTTACCGGTAAAAAAGACATACCATCATTTTCTACCGTAAAATGTTCCAGTTGAAAATAAGTATCACCAACCTTTTTCATTCTATTCTCAATATCAGCATCTTCAAGTGGTCTGTTCGATGCTTCTTGTACAAGCTCTCCGTACACAACAACTGACTTATCATCACAAGCCAGTGTACATACGGCAGATTCCCCTTTTGCTATCTTGATACTTCCTGATATCGTACGTGTTGGTTTCGTTTGCAGATATTGCGTTCTGATTTTTGTCAAAGCATCTTCTGAACAGCCTGAATATCCCGGTTCTTTGATGGTAACCATTGTTTTTGCATTATGCGTGTGATAATAACCCTGGCATAAATCAGATCGAATATAGAGCTGTTTCAATAATGTTTCATCCTGCTTTTCAATGACAAACTTTGCACCAGGATTCTCATAATATCTATCTATATACTTTCGATACATAGAAGTAACACCTGCCACATATTCCGGGCTTTTCATTCTTCCTTCTATTTTAAAGGAGTCAATACCTGCCTCAATTAACTCCGGTACCAAAGGAAGCGTATACATATCCTTTAAACTCAATGGATAAACCTGCTTTTGTCCGCCTGCCTGATATGGCAAACGGCACGGTCCTGCGCATCTTCCACGATTACCGCTTCTGCCGCCTAAAATAGAACTAAACAAACATTGACCAGAATAGCCATAGCACATGGCACCATGGATAAAGGTTTCTATCTCTATCCCTGTATATTCTTTGATATCTTTGATTTCTTCCAGGGAAAGTTCTCTGGCAGGTACAACTCTACAAGCTCCCATTTCCTTTAAAAGCTTTGCCCCATATTTGCCTGTAATTGCCATCTGGGTACTTGCATGAAGCTCCAATCCGGGAAAATGCTCTTTGATTGTTTGAAAAACACCGATATCCTGAATGATAACACCATCTAATCCACCTAAATAGAGAGGTGTAAGATATGGCACCAAATCATTCATTTCTTTTTCTTTTACTAAAGTATTTACCGTCAAATATACTTTTTTAGAAAAAATATGAGCTACACGAATAGCCTCTAAAATCTCTTCTTCCGAAAAATTATTTGCATATGCTCTTGCACTGAATTTCTCTCCACCTAGATAAACAGCATCCGCTCCTGCATTCATTGCTGCCATAAAGCATGAAAAATCTCCTGCCGGTGCTAAAAGTTCTACTTTTTTTGTCTGGTTCATATTACCTGAGCCTTTCTATTTTTCATTGGAAAAGGCTGTCATAATTATTTGACAGCCCTCCCATTTTATCATTAACCTTTTCTTAATTCCTTTAACTCTGTTTCCATACGAACAATCTGCTTTGCATTTTCAGCATGCTGCTCCTGTGCTTCCTTTAATGCCTTGGAAGTATTTTCAAACTTAATCTGTGTCGCAATCAGTTCATGCTTTAAATCATACAATTCATTTTCCTTTGCCTTAATGTCTTCCTCTAAAAGCTCAATCTGACTTTTTGCTTTGAAATAATCATCTGCAATATTCAATTCAATCAACACATTTTGAGTTTCCAGAGACTGACGCTTAAAATTGTCCATTTTCATGTACTCATTTATCTTACCATTAATATAAGAAGCAACCTTTTGCAAATATTCTTCACTTTCATATCCGCTTAAGGTAAGAACCTTGCCCCCGATAATGACTTCTGTATCTGTTTTAACAGACATATGATACCCCCTTTGTGCTTCTTACATATCTTTATCAACTTATGTAAATGCGTAAGTAATCATTTTTATTATAGCAAATTAGTCTGGAAATTCAAGTCCTAAATGGTGATATGCCAATTCTGTAACCATACGTCCTCTTGGTGTTCTGTCTATCAAACCGTTTTTTATCAAATATGGCTCATATACGTCCTCCACCGTACCGCTGTCTTCTCCGATAGCAGCTGCCAGAGTATCAAGACCAACAGGACCACCTCTAAATTTTTCAATCATTGTCATTAAAATCAGTCTGTCTGTCTGATCCAATCCGAGCTTATCCACATCCAATAAGTCCAATGCAGTATTTGCAACTTCTTTCGTAATAATACCGTCATATTTTACTTGGGCAAAATCTCGAACACGCTTCAAAATGCGATTTGCCAGTCTTGGTGTACCACGACTTCTCCTTGCAAGCTCAATCGCACCTTCTTCTTCAATCTGCACCTGTAAAATACGGGCAGAATGTTGAATAATCAGTTTTAATTCTTCAACAGAATAGAACTCCAGGTGTTGGATTACTCCAAATCTGTCACGTAAAGGTGCCGATAGTAAACCTGCTCTTGTAGTCGCTCCTACCAATGTGAACTTGGGGAGTTCTAACCTGACTGAACGTGCTGTAGTTCCTTTTCCTATCATGATATCAATGGCGTAATCCTCCATCGCAGGATAAAGCACTTCCTCCACCTGCCTGTTCAAGCGATGAATTTCATCAATGAATAACAAGTCACCCTCTTGTAAATTGCTTAAAATAGCTGCCATTTCCCCTGGTTTTTCAATTGCAGGTCCGCTGGTAACCTTAATATTAACATTCATCTCATTCGCAATAATACCTGCAAGAGTTGTTTTTCCAAGTCCCGGAGGACCATAAAAAAGAACATGATCCAAAGAATCATTTCTCTTTTTTGCAGCTTCAATATAAATACTTAAGATTTCCTTTGCCTTTGCCTGTCCAATATAGTCCTTTAACAGCTGTGGGCGCAAACTTCCCTCGAGCTTAATATCTTCTTCTAACAATTTTGTCTCAATTACTCTGTTTGGCATAAATACTGTTTTCCTCCATCACTACAATCTGACAATATTTTTTAATGCCTGTTTCAAAATACTTCCAGAATCCATATCCTCGGTTATGGCAATTTGACTGACTGCTTTCATAGCCTCTGTCGCAGAGTACCCCAAGGCTACCATTGCTTCTATTGCTTCGTTCTTTTCCCCCGATTGTACAATTCCTGGCATTTTTTCTGCTTGTACAGTTGAAGGTTCTTCCAATGTGAGTTCTACCTTGTTCTTTAATTCCAAAATAATGCGCTCTGCTGACTTTGCCCCCACACCAGGAGCCTTGGCAATCGCTTTTGCGTCACCTGCTAAAATAGCAAATCGCAAGTCTGATACGCTTAGAACCGATAAAATCCCCAATGCACCTTTAGGACCAATTCCATTTACAGTAATCAATTGCTTAAACATTTTCAAATCGTCCTTTGTCAAAAAACCGTATAAAACAAAGGCATCTTCTCTTACGCTGGTATAAGTATATATTTTTACTTCAGCACCTGTACATGCCAAATCACTAATGACACTTGTCGGAACTTTTATGTTATAGCCGATATGATTACATTCCAATACAATCGTATCTTCTTCTATTTCTGTTACTATTCCTCTAAAATATGCGTACATATAAATCCTCATTTCCAGTATAAAACTTAGTGCCCTACATGTTCTTTACACGCTCATGCATAAACGACATTTTTGTCACTTTCATTTATTCTAACATATAAACATAAAAAAAGAAAGAAAAACAAAACATATGTTTTTCTTTCTTTCCTATTTTTATTTATTATTGATATAATTTACCAAGCCTTCTGCCTTGATAATTTTTTGCATAAATTCCGGAAATGGCTGTCCCTTAAAAGTTTGACCTGTTGTGATATCTGTAATCACGCCGGAATCAAAATCTACCTCTACAGAATCACCTGCTGAAATTGCTTTTGCAGCCTCTGGGCATTCTACAATCGGAAGTCCGATGTTAATTGCATTTCTATAGAAAATTCTTGCAAAAGTCTCTGCAATTACACAACTCACACCTGCCGCCTTTATAGCGATTGGTGCATGCTCTCTGGAAGAACCACACCCAAAATTCTTATTTGCGACAATAATGTCACCTTTTTTTACCTTTTTCACAAAGTCTTTATCAATATCTTCCATGCAGTGTGTTGCAAGTTCTGCAGGTTCAGAAGAGTTTAAGTATCTTGCAGGAATAATGACATCTGTGTCAACATTATCACCATATTTAAATACACTACCTGATGCTTTCATATGACCTATCCTTTCTTTTCCTATAATGTTTCCGGACAGGAAATCTTACCGGTAATAGCACTTGCAGCAGCTGTTGCAGGGCTTGCAAGATAGATTTCAGATTTTACATGTCCCATACGTCCAACAAAGTTACGATTTGTTGTAGATACACAGCGTTCTCCTTCTGCAAGGATACCCATATATCCACCAAGACACGGTCCGCAGGTCGGTGTGCTGACTACTGCACCTGCTTCAATGAAGGTCTTTAATAATCCCTCTTCCATTGCCTGCATATAAATAGCCTGTGTTGCCGGAATAATGATACATCTCATGCCCTTCTTAACATGTCTGCCCTGTAATACCTTGGCCGCAACTCTTAAATCATCAATACGTCCATTGGTACAAGAGCCAATCACTACCTGGTCAATTTCAATATCTTCTTTGATTTCATCAATTGTTTTGGTATTTTCAGGTAAATGTGGGAATGCAATTGTTGGGCGAAGCTTACTTAAATCAATGGTATATTCTTCGTCATATACAGCATCCTCATCCGCCTCATAAATTGTAAAGGCTTTCTTAGAATGTTCCTTCATATAAGCAATTGTTTTTTCATCTACAGGGAAGATACCATTTTTACCGCCTGCTTCAATTGCCATATTGGCAATGGTAAATCTATCATCCATGGAAAGATTAGCAACACCTTCTCCTACAAATTCCATTGATTTGTATAATGCACCATCTACTCCAATCATGCCGATGATATGTAAAATTACATCCTTGCCGCTAACCCACTCAGGAAGCTTCCCTACTAAATTAAATTTAATAGCACTTGGAACTTTGAACCATGCTTTACCCGTTGCCATTCCCGCAGCCATATCTGTACTTCCAACACCTGTTGAAAATGCACCAAGTGCACCATAGGTACATGTATGTGAGTCTGCACCAATGATAACATCACCTGCAACTGTTAAACCTTTTTCCGGTAAAAGCGCATGTTCAATACCCATTTCACCTACTTCAAAGTAGTTTGTAATATTGTTTTTCATTGCGAACTGTCTGACACATTTACAATGTTCAGCAGATTTAATGTCCTTGTTTGGCACGAAATGGTCAGGTACTAAAGCAATTTTATCCTTGTGAAAAACGCCATCTACCTTCATTTTTTCCATTTCTTTAATAGCCACAGGACTGGTAATGTCATTACCAAGCACTAAATCCAAATCCGCTTCAATCAATTGTCCTGCTTCCACATGGTCAAGCCCCGCATGCGCAGCCAAAATCTTTTGCGTCATTGTCATTCCCATTACCTAATTCCTCCTACTCTTCACACAGCCATGAAGAAAAATTTTGTTTTTTGTATGCAACGTTTTTATATATGTTTCATGAATTATGTATATCATAGCACGTTGTCTTCCATAAATAAAATACATATATTTCATATTTACTATAACATGAAGTTATGCTATCCTAAATCTATAATCATTACAGGAAAGGGTGACATTCATGAATCAAAATCTTTCTTCTTACTATGTATTTTATATGGTTGTAAAAAAAGGAAATATCTCCGCAGCATCGAAAGAGCTTTTCATCAGCCAACCGGCAGTCAGCAAATCGGTGACAAAACTGGAAAACAATCTAAACACCAAGCTGTTAATCAGAAGCTCCCGCGGCGTTACCTTGACTAGAGAAGGAAAAATTCTTTACGAACGACTGGAAGATGCTTTTCATGCTATCGAGCTTGGCGAAGAACAGCTAAAATATGAAAGTAAAACAGAAGTGGAGCATTTAAGAATCGGCGTCAGTTCTACACTATGTAAGTATATTCTGCTCCCCTATTTGAAGGAATTTGTAAAGTTGCACCCTCATATCCGTATTTCCATTGACTGTCATCCAACCTATCAGACATTACAGGCACTTTCTGAAAACCAGATTGATATCGGTCTTGTCGGAGAAATCCATGATGAGTCTTATCCTTTCATTTTTTCCAGGATACGCTCTATTGAAGATGTTTTTGTTACCACACAAAGCTATTTTGACCATGTCATGATACGAACAGGCTTGAGCTCACAGGAGTTGCTTGAAAACTATCAGCTTCTCTTTCAGAATGCCACCTTAATGTTAATGGATCA
>CAMBAN010000139.1 GCA_945864145.1 uncultured Lachnospiraceae bacterium
CTTCCAATTTCTAATAGATTCCCTTCGGGATCTGCTACATAAAAATTACGAATGCAGTGCAATTACATTTACACGCCTATAAATTCTTACTTTTTTTATCTCTGCGCCATGCAACTGACCTTTGGTCAATTCTAAGTTTTCTATCAGATTTTATTACTTAAAGAGAATAACAATTTTTCTAATAGGTTCTTCTGAAAAATTTGACACCGAAATAGCTCAAATCTAACTATATCGGTGTTACCCTCTTATGAATTACCCCGAGAATGCTTTCTACAACGTTTATCAGTGCTTTTTTCTTTAAATTTCAAAAAAATTAACAACAATTTCTTCACATTTTGTAAATCCCGGTGTTAACAACCCGAAAATCACCATATTTTAACACCGAGAAAATTGAAATAAGCTTTTTCCGGTGTAGTCTTAAATAAATCTCCAATGGTTTTGTCATTACCACATATGTAAACTTGGTAATCTCCGATTATTCATTTGCTCATAATAAAAATCGGGTTTTGCCAAACTGATAAACAACGATTTATACTATTCTATTATAAAATACCTTCATCACTATCTTCTTTCACTTATGAACAGTATCTATTAATCACATTGTCACTCCATACATGCACTTCAATATATCGCTCTGGTCCATACTTGCCATCATCATTCCAATCCTGTGGCAAACCATATTTATCAATTACCTGAAGTATTTCTTCATATGTATATAGCTTTTTTCGATACTCTTTTCCATCATTTACACGGTCACTAAATGTAGGCATAGAATCGCCATATGTAAAAGACAATGTTTTGATGTCAAATTCCCCTATCGGAATCCTTATAAACTCCGGTTGCTCATACCACGTGTAAAGCCACAGGCTAAATTCAATCACCATATAATGTGGAGAATCTATTTCCATGACACCACCTTTTTTTGCAAATTCTGTTTTCAAAATCTGTTCACAATTATGTCTATATTCAACATAATGATCATGCCTCTGAGCACATAGAGAATTTGGTCGTTCTTTCTTTATTTGTTCCATTACCCTTTTTGCTTCATCCGTAGAAATGGATGTCAAACTTCTAAAGGGGCCTGTTCTTTTGTCATAAAAATGATACAAATACATCTCTGTCTATCCTTCTTGATTAACTACTAAAAAAATACAACTGAGCCTTCTAAAGAGGAATCGATAGTTTCCTTTTGATAAAAAAGTTTTTGTTGTTCTTTGTTCACGACGTAAATGAGACTGTATTCTTGCTTTCAGTTCCTCTGGTGAGAATGGTTTTTTCATATAATCATCAGCGCCAAGCCCCAAACCATACACCAGATCCTCTTCCTGTTTTTTAGATGTCAAAAATATAATCGGCGCTGACGTTTCATCACGTACCACACGAATTATTTCAAATCCATCCATCTCCGGCATCATGATATCAAGCAATATTAAATCAAAGGAAGCAAGTTGTTTCATAAGATCATCAGAAAATTTATTTGCAGTGGTAACATGATGCTGATCCAAAGTAAGTATTCGACTAACAACTCTAAGTATCATTTCGTCATCATCAATGATTAAAATATTCGCCATTATATCACCTATACTTCTTCTACTGGGAAAAAGAGAAAATTCTTTCCTGTGGAAGGCTCTGTATAATCACACGCTGCACCACTTAATTTCATATTCCGCAATGGAATCTGATTTTCAATTACATCCTTAAAAGTTTCCATATAATGTTCAAACATTACTTCCGTAACCAGATATTTTCTTGCAGGCATAATCCATTTCTTCCATCCTTCCGGTGCCTCCATATCCTTATCCACTTCTATTCCTGCCAAATAATATCCTCTTGTAAAATAATTCGTCCATGGCAGGAAAGACATTGTTTCATCACTCATAGCTCCCCAGAAACCAACAAAAGAGCCATCTTTTTCTTTCATACCAAGCTCTACTACTTCGTCAAAATGTTCATTTGCCTGTTTCCACAAATCCTGCACAATATTTGATTCTTCTGTGCAAAAACCTTCTTTACCAATAATCGCAATCTCCGGTAGCTCTACAATTTTTATATTCATGCTTTAAATACCTCCTGTTAAAACAGCCTTTACATTTCTTTCTCATATTTCATTCGATAATAGATTCCATAGATATGCACTGACAAATACGCTGCTACCAAAAGCAATATAGCTACCATATCAATATTCATCAAAGCAAACGATAACATTAATACACCAAACATGAATGTCATCAGATCATATGCCTTTGCTTTTGATTTATTTGCAATCGCAATATTACGCTCATCGCTTTTTTCTATCTCAAGCTGTCTTTGCAAATGTTCATCTTTTGAAATTGCTTTTTTGGATACTATATTACTCATTCCATATCCAAAAATTCCACATCCTATTCCCACCAGCACATACGGCAACGTCAAGAGAATTCCTTGCGCATTTTCTATTGTCTTTGTCATAAACAATCCAATCCCTAACATAATAACTCCTATTAATGTAATCACCCAATCTGCTTTCTTCATTCTGATTCCTCCTCATAAATAAATATATCTTCAATAGTCATTTCAAAATATTTCGCAAGCTTAAATGCCAGTAAAATCGACGGATTATATCTTCCATTCTCCAACGACCCTATTGTTTGCCTTGAAACTTGCATTGCATCCGCCAGTTCTTCTTGATTAATTCCTCTTGCTTTTCTCAATTCCTCCAATTTATTTTTCATTGCTATTCCATCACCTCACTTTAAATGTAAAGTTTACTTTACATTTATCATTATACATCTCTCTTTTTCAATGTCAAGTAAACTTTCCATTTTTTACTTCTGCAAAAAATTGTCCTGTGTTGTAATTACAACAGACATTCTTCCGTCAGTATATTAGAATAGGCTCGTAACATCAATTACAGCAAGTATTTTAGAATGATTTTGGAGAATATAATGAGCAATAATATGTTTTGTTTTCAATGTGAACAGACCGCAGGATGTGGCGGTTGTACAGGAAAAGTTGGCGTATGTGGCAAAAACGCTGACATAGCCAAATTGCAGGATGAACTTACAGGAGCTTTGATTGGTCTTGCCAGAGCTTCCGATGGTCATCAACCGACATCATCCACCCATAAGGCAATGATTGAAGGGTTGTTCACAACCTTGACTAATGTAAATTTTAACGAGGAAACAATTCTCTCCCAAATTGCAACAGTCAGACAGGAAAGAGAAGCTCTTATCCCCGGATGTCGTGGTTGTGCATCTCCTTGTGGCAGAAACGATGAATACGATATGACCAGACTTTGGACAGCTGATGAAGATATCCGTTCCCTTAAATCGCTAATTTTGTTTGGTCTTAAAGGTGTAGCAGCTTATGCTTATCATGCACTGGTGCTTGGTTATTCAGATGAGGAAGTAAACAATTTTCTCTATGAGGGACTGTTTGCTGTAGGGGAAGACTGGGATATGGGACAACTTCTGCCTATCGTAATGAAAGTTGGAGAAGTAAATCTTAAGTGTATGGCACTTCTTGATAAGGCAAACACAGAAACTTATGGACAGCCGGTTCCTACGGAGGTATCCTTGACTGTAGAAAAAGGTCCGTTTATTGTCATTTCCGGACATGATTTGAGAGATCTTGAGTTGCTTCTCAAACAGACAGAGGGAAAAGGTATTCACATCTATACACATGGCGAAATGCTTCCTGCACATGCCTATCCGGAACTAAAAAAATATTCTCATCTTAAGGGAAATTTTGGTACTGCATGGCAGAATCAGCAAAAAGAGTTTGATTATCTTCCTGCACCAGTCCTCTTTACTACAAACTGCCTGATGCCACCAAAGGAAAGTTATGCTGACAGAGTGTTTACCACAGAAGTCGTGTCATATCCAGGGATGATTCATATTGGAGAGGGAAAAGATTTCACCCTCGTAATTGAAAAGGCATTGGAACTGGGTGGCTTTGATACAGACCGTGAATTTACCGGCATTAATGGTGGAAAAACGGTCACGACCGGTTTTGGACATAACACAGTTCTGTCTGCGGCAGGAACAATTATTGATGCAATAAAAGCCGGAGATTTGAAACACATATTCCTTGTGGGTGGTTGTGACGGAGCCCGTTCGGGACGCAACTATTATACAGAGTTTGTAAAGCAGACACCGGCAGACACAGCAATACTCACTTTGGCTTGCGGCAAGTACCGTTTCAATGATCTGGATTTGGGAACAATCGGTGGATTACCGAGAATCATGGACATGGGACAGTGCAATGATGCTTATAGTGCAATCAAAGTAGCAGTTGCACTGGCAAAAGCATTTGAATGCGGCGTCAATGAGTTACCGTTGACTTTGGTATTGTCATGGTATGAACAGAAAGCTGTCTGCATTCTGCTGACACTACTTCATCTTGGAATTAAGAACATTTATCTCGGACCTACACTGCCGGCATTTCTGTCTGCTAATGTAGTAGATTTTTTGGTGAAGAATTTTGAGATTCATCCAACAACAACACCTGAACAGGATCTTGCTGAGATTTTAAAATAAACCTGAAATAATAGGTAAGTTATTGGTAAATAATAATATATATATCATGCAATGGAGGTTCTAAATGTATAAGAATATTGAAAAACAGGTAAAATTAAAACTGAAAGATTTAGTTGATTATCAGAAAGGACAGGTAGTCAGCAAAACACTGGTACAAAATGAGCATCTTAGTATGACGATTTTTTCCTTTGACAAAGGGGAAGAAATCTCAACTCATGCAGCTGGTGGTGATGCCATGGTTACAGTGTTGGAAGGTACAGGCAGGTTTACCGTGGATGGAGAAGTGTTCATTTTGAATGAGGGAGAAACTCTTATTATGCCGAAGGATATTCCCCACGCAGTATATGGAGAGGAACAATTCAAAATGCAGCTTACTGTTTCCTTTTAAAGATAATCGTAGGAGGTAATTTATGACTGCATATGTAAATGAAAATTGTATCGGTTGTGGCATGTGTGTCAGTATCTGTCCTGAGGTATTCCATATGACAGATGAAAATGTAGCGCTTGCCAACGATGAAATATTGCCAAATCAGGAGACAACAGTACAGGAAGCTGCGGACAGCTGTCCGGTAAGTGCCATTGAAGTATAATGGCTATCCGTCAATTTCTTCCCCGTGATTTTGCTTGTCAAATTATTAGACGAAAGCCACACCCAAGGCGATGTGTTTTAGACGTTTCGGTCATGAGCGGCCACACAGCCTCTCGTACACTCCGGATAATTGAGTGCGAAGCGGATGGCAATGCTGCCTCCGGCAGACATTCCCAACACCCACCTGTCATAATACTTTTTTGTCACCGCATCCCCTCAACCAGCTTTGCAATGAGGTTGTTCACAAGCTCCGGCTGGTCAGTGTTAGAGTTATGTCCGGCATCTTTAATCCATTCCAAAGGAATGCCGGTGTTCTTATGCCATGCCTTGTTGTATCGGACACAGGAGCCTGCCTTGTCCTGTTCGCCACAGATTAATAAAGCCGGACATTTGATTTCATAAGCCAGATTCTTCTCTACCGCTTCCGCAAGTATTCTAAAGCCATGCCCCGCCACCTTCGCATACCTTTTCTGGTCACCATCGTACGCTAACATCATTTCACGCATCAGTTTTCTTCCGTATTCCGTTACGGCAACTCCGTCTGTTCCCGCCTTTAATAGGGATTTCCATGGGTAATAGCGGTAAATGGGTTCCATTCTTTTCAACATCCAGATTTCCATAGACGTCATATACCGTCTTTGAAGCGGTGCAGAATCAATCGAAACAAATCCCTTCAGTTTTTCGGGATAAGCTTCCGAATATGCCTGTCCCACATAACCTCCCATTGACTGTCCCACGATGACAGGCTTTGTAATCCCTTCCTGTTCCAAAATTCCATCCAACCACCTCGCCTTATCCATTAGGTCAAAGTCAAATGTAAAGGGCCATGAAGCGGCATGCGCTGGAGCATCCCACACGAAAACGTTGTATTTTCCTTCAAAAAACGAAATCTGTTTTTCAAACAGCCTGTGATCCGCCGTCAGACCGGGCAGAAAAACCAAGGTGAAATCATCCGCCGAAATCATATGTACCCAATAATGGATTACGCCAAGCGGCGTTGTATATGTTTTTTCATTCATTGATATTCTCCTTTC
>CAMBAN010000140.1 GCA_945864145.1 uncultured Lachnospiraceae bacterium
ATTACTAACCCAACCCTAAGTATTTGCATAGACAGACCTCCAACCTTTTCCCGATTTTCCTTCTTTATCTATTATATCATTGTTTTAATTGTATGTACAATAAAGAAAATTTAGTTAAAATTTATGTGTCTCTCCGACTTTTTCTGTAATGGTATGTTATTACGTACTTGTCTTACTGCTGCTTCATACTCTACACATTTCTGTGCCTTTTTTATCTGTTTGCTATAAGCTTCCATCGGTGCAAATGCCTTTTCCCAGTAGAACCATAGTTCCTTCATACGGTAAAGTACATTTCTGTCTCCAGACTGTGTTGTTTGATAACCTGCATAAATCTCATCATGAAACTGCCAAAAACGTTTGCTTTCATCCTCTGTCTCTTCTAAAAGTGCAGGACAGGCTATCAAGCCTCTTCCAAGCATCATTCCTGCCAGCTTTGGATATGTCTTTTCACAATCTCTGATATCCTCTGTCGAAAACAGGTTTCCATTATAAATAATCGGTATTTCTGTTCTTTCGTAGATTTTTGAAAACACTTCTAAGTTAGGCGTATTTTTATAAAAATCTTCTCTCACTCTAGGGTGAACAATCAATTCTTCTATTGGAAATCTTTCATAAATCCGAAAAATCTCTTCCCATTCTGATACATCAGAAAAACCAATTCTTGTTTTTACAGATATACCAATATCTGTTTTAGAAAAGATTTCGTCTAAAAAACGGGTGAGCAAATCTAAATCCTGTAAAATACCGGCTCCTTTTTTCTTTGTCGTTACCGTTGCAGATGGACAACCAAAGTTTAAATTCACATGTCGATATCCAAGTTCCTTAAGCTCTTCTAATGTTTTCAAAAAATCTATGGATGAATGGGTTAATATCTGTGGTACCAGTACCATCCCTTGATTATTTTCAGGCGCAACCTCTCTTCTTTCTTTCTGATTCATGGTTTTATCCTGGTGTGGCGAGATAAAAGGAGTGAAGTATTCATCTATTCTTCCAAAATATTTTGCATAGGCATTTCGGTAAATATAGGTTGTAATCCCTTCTAAGGGTGCCATTTGATATTTCATTTTTTTTCATTCCCTTCGTTACTGCATTTCCCGAACCATTATAACCAAAAAGTGCACCATAAATCAACTGGTGCACTTCTTTCTATTTCATACTGCAGGCATATTTTGTTTTTGTTTCCTGAATTTTTTTCTCGTCTGCTGCGGGCGTTGGATATAAACCTCTTGCATGCATCATTTTGAAAACATCATCCTGAATATCATGCTCCTGTTTTAAAATAGTAAGCATAACATCCCTCAAATTTTCATGCACACATTCATTAGAATACGTGTTGTAATTTGACGTAGATGTTTTCTCTGCCGTCAATGCATCCCCTAAAATCTCTTTTTCTGTATAAATCTGTTCCATTCTTTTCCTCCTTTTTTAGCCAAGTTGCTTATATAACATATTGAAGTGTCCTTGATGTTTTTCTGCAATGCTTTCCATCTGATTTTTAATCTGTTGGTCTTCTGCATGCTGTGCAAGCATTTTAAATTTCTTGACTAAAAGCTCTTCCTCTGCTAACAATTCATGCAATGCAGACAGTTCTTTTTCTGATAATTGTACCATATGTCTCCTCCATTCTCTGTACGTTTATTGTTACATGTCTAGTATGTGTAGAATATGAAGTTTTATGCTTGGAAGAATAGATCGAAAAAGATAAAAACACCCCAGCTCTTTTGCACTGGGGTGTAAAAAATATTCTGAATTGAAAATCGATTAACGCTTGCTGAACTGAGGAGCTCTTCTTGCTGCCTTTAAACCGTACTTCTTTCTTTCCTTCATACGAGGATCACGTGTTAAGAAGCCTTCCTTCTTAAGAACTGGTCTGTACTCAGCATCAACCTGTAATAAAGCTCTAGAGATACCATGTCTGATAGCTCCAGCCTGTCCTGTATATCCACCACCGTGAACATTTACAAGAACATCAAACTTCTCAACAGTATCTGTTGCAGCAAGTGGCTGACGAACGATGAGCTTTAATGTCTCTAAACCGAAATATTCATCGATACTTCTCTTGTTAATTGTAATGTTACCTGTACCAGGTACTAAATATACTCTAGCGATAGATTTTTTTCTTCTACCTGTACCATAATATCTTGAAGCATTAGCTGCCTTTGCCATTTTAATATCCTCCTTTATTTGTCCCTTTGATTAAAATGTCAATACTTCAGGTTTCTGAGCTGCATGATTGTGCTCTGGTCCTGCGTATACATAAAGTTTCTTGTACATTTCTCTTCCTAAAGGTCCTTTTGGAAGCATTCCTTTAACAGCATGTTCAATAACCTCTTCAGGCTTCTTGTTTAACTTTTCTCTTAAAGTAGCTTCTTTCATACCACCTACGTAATCTGAGTGATGATAATATACTTTCTGGTCTAACTTCTTACCAGTTACTGCAATCTTCTCAGCGTTGATTACGATTACATAGTCACCTGTATCGATATGTGGTGTGAAGATAGGTTTATTCTTTCCTCTTAAAACCTTAGCAACTTCTGCTGCTAAACGTCCTAATGTCATGCCTGTAGCATCTACTACATACCATTTTCTATCAATTGTAGCTGGACTAGCCATAAATGTTTTCATTATGTTACCTCCATAAAATAAGCCAACGGCTCTCTTGTTATTGGTTCTTCCTATCTGAATTCTTTCACAACGGAATGTCCGGCCGTTCTTTCCAAATTCATAGGTTACCACTATACAATTTGCAACGTGTTCTTTAATAACACCGGGGCTTTGGTCTTATCTCATCACAGGTTGCCACATTGAAATATTATATTATACGCATCCTAGCGTGTCAACTTCTTTTTCAAAAAAATACAATTTTTCCTTTTTTTCCACATCTTTTGCGCAGATAATCTCTTTTTTCCACCAGTGACTTATAAATACTGGTAAGAAACAAGCGTTAATCCACATGCCGGAGCTGTTGGACCTGCTTTTGTACGGTCACAGGCTGCTAAAATAGCCGGGATTTCTTCCGGCTGCATATTGCCTCGTCCTACCTCCAGCAAGGTACCAGCAATAATTCTTACCATATTATACAGAAACCCTGAACCTGTCACACGTATTTTGACCATACAATCTTCTCTCACAATTTCAATCTGGTAAATTGTCCTTACTGTTGTTTCTGCTACTGTATTTACACTGCAAAAGCTTTTGAAATCATGCTCTCCTTCCAAATAGGATGCCGCTTTTTTCATTTTTTCCAAGTCTAATGCTCCATAAAAAAAATGCGCATACAATCGGTACACCGGTTGCATAAAAGTATGGTTATAAATTTTGTACTCGTAGGTTTTTCGACTGTTTTGATGTCTTGGATGAAAATCCAATGGTACTTCTTGTGACTTTTGAATACGGATATCTTCCGGTAATCTCTGATTTAATGCGTAAGAAATTTTTTCGGCCGGCATTCTCGCTGTTGTATCAAATACTGCAATATTTCCTAACGCATGCACTCCTGTATCTGTACGTGAGGCTCCAATTACTTTTATATCTTCTTTTAAAAGTTCACTCAAGGTCTGATTCAGAACACCTTCAATAGTTGTTACATTGGGCTGTAGTTGCCAACCATGATATGCCGTACCATCATACGCTACAGTGAGCATAACTCTTTTTTTCTGATTTTCTATTTCCTGCATAATGACCTTTCTAAATCTTTATCAGCCTAAGCCAATGCTTTTTGCTAAATTTCCTGCAAAAATTCCTACTACCAAATACGCCAATACAAATGCATACGTCAAACGATCTCTTTTTTCATACTTTAAGGGCTTCATTTTCGTACGGTTATCTCCACCCCGATAGCATCTTGCTTCCATTGCCATTGCCAAATCATTTGCACGTCTAAAAGCGGAAATGAATAGTGGAACAAGTAATGGAACCATATTTTTCGCTCTTTTGATTACATTTCCATTTTCAAAATCTGCGCCTCGTGCAATTTGTGCTTTCATGATTTTATCTGTTTCTTCCAATAAAATTGGAATAAAGCGTAGTGCAATTGACATCATCATAGCAATCTCATGCACCGGCACTTTTATTTTATTTAGCGGACGCAGCAAGCTTTCCAAACCATCTGTCAACTGATTTGGCGTTGTTGTTAAGGTCATAATAGACGAACCAATAATCAAGAAACATAAACGAATTGCCATTTTAATTGCAAGTTTTAAACCTTCTTCTGTTATCGTCAGTTTCCATATGGTAAAAAGGGGCTCTCCCGGTGTTAAAAACAAATTAAATACTACGGTTATCATAAGTAAGAAGACAACTGCCTTCATTCCTTTTACCATAAATTTGAACGGCACATGCGACAATTTTATCGCCAAAAGAAGAAATAGCGCTGCTATTGCATATCCCGCTATCCCTTTAAAAACAAATAATGAAATAATAAAAACTATTGTTGTTACAAGTTTGACTCTTGGGTCTAATCTATGAATAACTGACTCTGTTTGATAATATTGTCCTAATGTAATATCTCTAAGCATTTTCTTTTCCTTTATCGTTCTCTATTTGCGTAAACTATGTTCTATGCAAATATTTCAAAATTTCCTCTTTGGCTTCTTCAATCGTTGTCACATCATCAGAAACCATGATGCCATGATTACGCAAATCCTGCATCACATAAGTAACCTGGGGTGCCGATAAACCAATTTTTTCAAGTTCTTCATAATGCTTGAATACCTCACGTGGCACGTCATCAAAGGCTACCTTTCCTTTATTCATAACAATAATGCGGTCTACATACTTTGCCACATCATCCATGCTGTGAGAAACCAAAACTACTGTTATACCAGTCTCCTGCTTTAGCTTTGCAACCTGATCTAATATCTCGTCTCGGCCTTTAGGGTCCAAACCTGCAGTCGGTTCATCCAAAATCAAAACCTCCGGTTTCATTGCAAGCACACCAGCTATTGCTACTCGTCGCTTTTGTCCACCAGATAAATCAAAAGGAGACTGATAGTAATATTCCTCTTCTAGTCCAACTAATTTTAAGGCGTCATATGCGCGCATTTGCATTTCAAGCTTTGGCAATCCCAAATTCTTTGGTCCAAAACATACATCGGTAAAAACATCTGCCTCAAACAGCTGATGCTCAGGATACTGAAATACCAGTCCAACCTTACTCCTTAATTCCTTTTTTTGAAATCCTTCACTATTAATGTCTTCCCCATTAAAGTAAATACTTCCGCTTGTCGGTTTCATTAATCCATTCAAATGCTGCACTAATGTAGATTTTCCAGAACCGGTATGTCCAATCAGCCCTATAAACTGCCCATCCGGAATGACCAAATTTACATCATCTAATGCCTTTACAGCCATTTCTGTATCTTCACCATATATATGGCTCACATGATCTAATATAATTGACACTGTTCCATTTACCCTTCTATTGTTCTTTACTAATTACCTGTAATAATGCATTGCTTAACTCTTCTTTTGTTAAAATCCCCTCTGGGAGCGGTATTCCTTCTTCTCTAAGCTCATGCGCAAGTAACGTTACCTGCGGTACATCCAGTCGCAGTTTCTTTAAGGTTTCTACTTTTGAAAACACTTCTCTAGGAGTACCTTGTAATGTCACCTTTCCTTTATCCATGACATAAACCTTATCAGCATAAATAACCTCTTCCATGTAATGTGTTATCAAAATAACGGTGATTTTTTCTACGTCGTTTAATGCTCTGACTGCCCTAATAACTTCCTTTCTACCCATTGGATCAAGCATCGCTGTTGGTTCATCCAATATAATACATTTTGGATGCATAGCTATGACACCTGCAATAGAAACTCTCTGTTTCTGTCCGCCAGAAAGCTTATTCGGAGAATGCTTACGATATTCATACATGCCTACTGTTTTCAAGCTTTCTTCTACTCTTTCCCATATTTCTTCTGTGGGAATCCCTAAATTTTCCGGTCCAAAACCAACATCTTCCTCGACAACCTGTCCAATTATCTGGTTATCGGGAT
>CAMBAN010000141.1 GCA_945864145.1 uncultured Lachnospiraceae bacterium
CTTCATACAAAATATAATGTGCATTGTTACGAAAAAAATACTCCCCGGGACAAATAGTCTCTATATTTTCCACTTCCTCCTCAGAAACCTCCTGTGAAAACTGCATACCTTTGATATGCAACAAGACATCCTTCGTCATATGTAAACATCCCTTCTTAGAAAATTTCCTGTTCCTGCAACCATTCGAGCAATTTACTTTTATAAGTCAACTCTATCTCTGTCTCATCAAATAAAATCGCATGCCAGATTGCTTCTGCTTCCTCTTTGCTTATCTGTTGTCCGTCACTTCTTTCCAGACTGGAAAAACCCTCCTGTGTATAAATCTCCGGGCATAACAGCATCCATAAAATACCTGCAAAAAGTAAACATTTTTTTCCTTTAATCATATATGTCCACACTCCTGTTTTCTTCTATAACAAGAGTATGGACATTTTTTCCTGTTTTATTCAGTTTTTGTAAGAATCCTTTTCCAACTGAAGCTGTTTAATAATCGCTTCTTCCTGATTGTCAATATGTTTTCTTACCGCAATTGCTGCTTTCTCTTTATCTTTTGCACAAATTGCCTCATGCATTTCATAATGCTCTCTGACTAATCTGCTATGCTGTGTCTTATCTTTAATGTATTCAAAACGATAACGATACATCTGCTCAGAAAGATTATTGACAAGCTGAATCAGTCTGTTATTTCTTGTAGCTTTTACAATAATATCATGCAAATCCACATCTGCCTCTGCAATTACTCTGGCATCCTGGCTTTCTGTTGCTTTTTTGAAATATTCACATGCCTGATACAGTCGGTCCAGTTCCTCACGCTCCATACGTTCACAGGCAAGCTCAATGGCAAGCACATCCAAAGCCCTTCTGACTTCTAACACGTCCTTCAGATTTTTCCATGTAATCTGTGCTACTTCTGCTCCACGTCTTGGAATCATAATCACCAGTCCCTCTAGCTCCAGCTTTCTGATTGCCTCTCTGATAGGTGTTCTACTGACACCTAACTTATTCGCAAGATGGATTTCCATCAGACGTTCTCCCGGCTTCATTTCTCCTGTCAAAATCGCCTGTCGCAGAGTATTAAAAACTACGTCTCTAAGTGGCAGATATTCCTCGTCCATATTCATCTGTAGATTGTCACTCATAGCTCAACTACCTTTCCTCATTATAAAAGCCCGTTACTATAATCTGTCGTGCTTTCTGCGTTTCCTTTAAAGCAGCCGCTGCCTGCTTTGCCTCTTCCTCAGTTTGATAAATGCCAAATACCGTAGGACCGCTTCCACTCATCAACGCATTGATGGCACCATGCTCCTTCATAAAGGACTTGATTTCCTCAATAACCGGATAAAGCTGTATCGTTACTGTCTCTAAGACATTTTCCATTCTATCTGTAACGCCACGTAAGCTTCCATCCTTCAGTGCCTGTATCATACCATCAATATCCGGATGTTTCTCCACTGCTTCTAAATGAAGATTTTCATAAACATCCTTTGTCGATACCATGATATCAGGCTTAGCAATCAATATTGCCGCCTTTTGCGGTGCAGGAAGTTCGGTCAGTTTTTCGCCAATACCCTCTGCAAGAGCGGTTCCGCCCAAAATACAAAATGGAATGTCTGCTCCAAGTCTCACAGCTAACTCCATTAATTGTTCTTTACTCTTACCTAAGCCAAATAATTCATTCATGGCAAGCATAGTAGCTGCAGCATCTGTACTACCACCTGCCATTCCGGCTGCCACCGGAATATTTTTCTTTAAGTAAATCTCTATACCTTCCTTTATGGAAAAGTATTCCTTCATGAGCTTTGCCGCACGGAAAATCAGATTGTTGGAAACATCTCCCAAGGTATCCTGACTGTCTACTGCAAGAATGATGTCAGGGTCCTGTCGCCTTTTAAACACCAACTCATCATAAATATCTACTGTCTGCATCACCATTTTTACTTCGTGGTATCCATTTTCCAAGCGACCGCATACGTCTAACCCCAGATTGACCTTAGCCCTTGCTTTGTACTCCAATTTTTCCATGTTTCTCCTCATTTCTGTGCATTATTGTACTAAATTTTATACAATCTGAAACTATTTGTCAATATGCAGTTATTTCGAAAAAAACGGTCAAACCATTTTCATCAGTATCAGTTTTTCTCCCGGTTCTATTACCTCTGAGGTCAGACCATTCACTTCCTTTAGCATATCGATACTCATATAGTACTCTTTTCCAAGCTTCCATAAGGTATCCCCCTTTTGTACGACATGTACCATAATCCCCGGCAATGCATCCTGCTTTTTCTGGTCTATCATAGAAAGTGCAATATCCGAAACAGAGCTTTCCTCACTGGTCTCCAGTACAAAAATATAAAATGACACTTCCGTCATATATTCAATATTCCCCTCATCCTTCCAGACTGTTTTATTATCTGTAAGAATGGGCACTGCCTTGCAGAACATACTGCTGTCTGCTCCCGGAAGCTGATAGGTCGTCGTAAAGGGAAATACTGATTTTTGCTGCCCATATTCTCCATTTTCTTCCTGTTTTTGCAAGAAAGTATTATGATATACATTTCCTCGAATTGTAATTGCATTTTCCTGTACCTCGCACTGGTCCACCTCTACGTTTACACTATCATGCAATATCTGGGTAACAGGCTGCTCATATTGTGACTTTCCACTGATGTTCTCTGTAAAGGTATCTGTTTTGTATAGCTTCACAAAATGTACCTGATTGGTCTGCGTTGCCACTTCACAGTTAATCCCATAAGCCCCGGAAATCAGTTCTACATTTTCTTTTTTCCACAGCTTCATTTCCAGTTCTAACGCTATTTCTACTGCAATCAGGCTATTTCCTCCATCTTCATTTTCCTTTATATTTACATCCTCATGCGTTACCACATAGGCTATATCTGCTAACATATTTTCCTGACATTCCTGACAAAGTAAGGTTTGGCTAAAGGGAATAGATAAATCATAGTGATAGCGTGTATCACTTCCATCCTCTGTATAGGATAAAAACAACTGCAGTTCACCATGTGCAACGATTTTTTCCTGAAATAACTGAAATATTACGTTTTTTACCTCTACACTTTTCCAGTCTACTTCATCTGCACTTCCAAAATTTCCGGGAATACGCACTTCCTCATGAATACGCAGCAGATCCTTTTTTGATACTACATTTTCCAAGTATTCAAATTTCTTTTTCTGATATTCCAAAATAGGATTTTGTGGTAGCTCATCTCCACTTTTTGCCATATCGATACAAAAGTTTTCCTCTGTACTGACTTGTACTCTTGGCTGTAGAAGGACCTTCGCCACAAAATTCCATTTTCTGGAGTTAATGAGCTTGATGGAATAATTTTCAAGTCGAACATTACACAGCACCATGTCCTGCGGTTCCACTCCATCTAAATAGAGTTCTTCCATAAAGGGAATTTCCCCTGTCATACAGGCCATTTCTCGTTTGTCCTTTTGTGTACTGTACAATATCTGATAACTGATTTTTCCTTTGACCCACACTTTATTGGTGCCGGCCTTAACTTCCTCTAGTTTTGCGACAGCTCTGTCATATATGACTTCTTTCGCATCCGGTTTGCTGTCAGATATATTGATATCTGTTTCTATTGGTAGGCGTACCACTGTAGATGCCTTGAGCTGCTCTACCTTTTTATTCTTTTTCATAAGCTCCATAAAAAAACCTCCATTAGGAATAGTTTGTATTTCTTTCAAAACATTCTATTCTTATGGAGATTTTAATATGCTTCTTATTTCACACAACCAATGATATCTGTAATTTTTTCTATCTTTTGTGCTTCCATAAAGTCTTCCATGCCCTTTACTACTTCTCTTGTAGTATAAGGATTGACAAAATTCATCGCACCCACGGCAACACCTGTCGCACCTGCCATCATAAACTCTAAAGCGTCCTCTGCACTGGCAATACCACCCATACCGATAATCGGGATTTTTACAGCATTGGCAACCTGATATACCATTCTGACTGCTACCGGCTTAATGGCAGGACCTGATAAACCACCTGTTTTATTTGCAAGTGCAAATGCTCTTTTATAAATATCGATTTTCATACCCGTAATGGTATTAATCAAAGACAACGCATCACTTCCTGCTGCCTCTGCAGCCTTTGCCATCTCTGTAATATCTGTTACATTGGGTGAAAGCTTCATGATAATAGGCTGCTTTGCCTTTTTCTTTACTTCCTTTGTAATTTCAAACAAAGCATCCGGATTTTGTCCAAAAGCAATGCCGCCATGCTTTACATTTGGACAGGAAACATTGATTTCCATCATATCGATAGGCTGGTCAGAAAGTTTTTCCACAACCTCGACATAATCTGACACACTTCTTCCACAAACATTCACAATAATTTTGGTATCAAACTGTTTTAAAAAAGGAATATCTCTTTCTATAAATACATCAATACCAGGATTTTGCAGACCAATGGCATTTAACATACCACCATAGGTTTCCTGTACACGTGGGGTAGGATTGCCCTCCCATGGAACATTCGCAACACCCTTTGTCACTACTGCACCTAAACAATTCAAATCTACAAACTCTGCATATTCCATACCTGAGCCAAAAGTACCTGATGCTGTCATCACAGGATTTTTGAAGGTAACTCCGGCAATCTCTATCTTTGTATCTTTCATTTCCGTAAACCTCACCTTTCTTCTCACTAAATTTCTACATCATCCGCAAGATATACCGGTCCATCTGTACAGATACGTGCATTCTTTACATGAGAATGATGATCTACTTCCCTGGTTTTTACCACGCAGCCTAGACAGGCACCTACACCGCATGCCATTCTTTCCTCCAGGGAAATATAGGCAGGAATTTGCTTCTCTGCTGCATACTGCTTTAATGCACGAAGCATTGGCATTGGGCCACAGGCAAAAATAATATCTGCTTCCAATCCTTTTTCGGAAATGGCAGTTAACACATTTCCCTTGGTGCCGACACTTCCGTCCTCAGTTGCAATAAAAAGGTTTGCATACTTTTCAAAATCTTCCTTCAAAAAAAGCTCACTGTTTCGATAACCAAGTATCACATTGGTCTCTTTTGTTTTTCCAGCAAGCTGCTTTGCTGTTTCCAACATAGGAGGTATTCCAATACCGCCGCCAATTAGAAATACACGTTTTCCTTCTGCTTTTTCCAATGGAAAACCATTTCCCAGGGTACCCAGTACATCAATTTTGTCTGCTTTCTGATAGCCTGAAAACTCTGCGGTTCCCTTTCCTGCTACTCTGTATACAATACGCAGTCTGCTGTTTTCTTTATCTATCTCACAGATACTGATAGGTCTTGGCAGCAAAGTAGACTTATCCTGTGGATATACGCTGATAAACTGCCCCGGCTTTGCATCCTTGGCAAGACTCGTTTGAATCCACATATCATAAATCCCTGTTGCAATGTTCTGCTGACTGTATACAACAGCCTGTTCCTTCTTTTTACTCACGGCATTTCCTCCTATATCACAACTTCTATCAAACGCCATTCTAGCATTTTCAGACTGACCATGCAATAGCGCATATTTATTTCCTTTTAAGGAAATACTGATAGGGTAGTTTGAGAGAAAGGGATGAAGGATATACATGGAACAAAAAAATATCAAACAATATCAGGATTATGTAGACAAAATTTCCCCTAAAACCAATCTGCCCGCACAGATGGGAAAAGCTTTTGTCATGGGGGGCGCCATCTGTTGTCTGGGACAATTTATCGTAAACATGGGAATTTCCCAATTTGGACTAACCAAGGACAATGCTGCAAGCTGGTGCTCTGTTATCCTCATTTTACTAAGTGCACTGCTTACCGGCTTTAACCTCTACGGTAAGCTTGTCAAATGGGGTGGTGACGGTGCCCTGGTTCCCATTAAGGGCTGTGCAAACAGCGATGTTTCCACTGC
>CAMBAN010000142.1 GCA_945864145.1 uncultured Lachnospiraceae bacterium
ACTCCAAAAGTCCTATGTATTTCATTGCTGTAGCCTGTGTTGCCAATATCGGCTTGGATGTTCTTTTTATGGGCGCATTTCACTTAGGACCTGCCGGAGCGGCACTTGGCACAACACTTTCTCAGGCAATCAGTGTTATGGTTTCTCTTGTTGTGATTTTGAAAAGAAAAACTGGTATATCCATGTCTAAGTCTGATTTCAAGCCCAGTCGTCCGGTAATGGGCAAGATTGTGAAAATCGGTGTTCCCATAGCACTTCAGGACGGACTTATTCAGATTGCATTTATTGTTATTACCATTATCGCTAATAACAGAGGATTAAATGACTCGGCGGCAGTGGGAATTGTGGAAAAAGTCATGAGTTTTCTGTTCCTTGTTCCTTCAACAATGCTTTCTACGGTATCGGCTCTTGGTGCTCAGAATATTGGTGCAGGTAAGCCTAAGCGTGCAACAGATACCTTGCGTTATGCAGCTTTCTTTGCGGCTGGATTTGGCTTTGTAGTTGCTGTGATTATGCAGTATTGGGCAGAGCCGGTGGTATCTCTCTTTACTGATCCATCTACGATAGCCGGAGCAGAAGTTGTAAAACTTGGTGGACAATATTTGCGTGGCTATGTATGGGATTGCATTTTTGCTGGTATTCATTTTTGCTTCAGCGGATATTTCTGTGCAATTGGAAAGTCAGGAATTTCCTTCCTGCACAATATCATCGCCATTGTATTGATGCGTATTCCGGGTGTGTATTTGACATCTAGGATGTTCCCGACAACGCTGTTACCAATGGGGCTTGCCACTGCGTCAGGTTCAATCATTTCAGTTGTGATTTGTGTAATTGCATTTACAGTGCTGATGCAGAAAAATAAGAAGAGAGTAAAAAAAGGGGTGTAGTATGGATAAGCAGAATCTTTTTTCTATCGGAGATGTGGCGAAGATGTTTCATTTAAGCGTGAGCAGTCTTCGCCATTATGAAGAAGTAGGATTGATTACGCCGGAATATATTGATCCAGATAGTGGTTATCGCTATTATGGTGCTCGACAATTTGAGGTGCTCAATAGCATTCGGTATCTTCGAGCTTTGGATATGCCTCTCTCTGAAATTGCAGATTTCCTTAGAAACAGGGATGTGGAGCGTATTGAGGAAAAGCTGCTAAGCCAGAAAAAATCAGTCATTGCGAAACAGGCAGAGCTGAAGCGGATTGAACGAAAAATCGACAATCGACTGCGAGCCATTACTGATGCAAAGAACTCGGTATTTGACACAGTTAGTCTGATTCAAAAGGGGGCTTGTCGTATTGTCTGGGTGAGTGATTCTTTGAAAATTCGGGGGTTTCTGGATATGGAAGCACCTATGCGAAAACTGGAACAGGAGCAAGCAGAAGCGGTTGTATTTCTTGGCAAGGTCGGTATCGGTATTTCCGCAGAAAATTTGTGTAATAATAGGTTTGACAGCTATGATGGTATTTTCCTGATATTGGACGAAGAAGATAATTTTGAAGGCGAAATAACAGAGCTTTCGGAGACACTGTGTGTGTCTATTCGTTTTCATGGCAGCCATGCTGAAGCACCGGAACAGTATCGAAAATTATTGTCCTATGTCAATGAACACAAATTGGAAATTTGCGGTTTTTCACGGGAAATTACCATGATTGACTATGGTATTACCAATGATACAAATAAGTTTGTAACGGAAATCAGCATTCCTGTGACTTGTCTATAAAATAACTAAGGGTTTGAAAAGTCTGATTTTGTGGTAAAGTAGGTTGCGCTACTTATTGAATTTGGTATAATAAACTCTTGCAACACTTTGGCAACAGAAAATCAGTAAGCCCAAATAAAATGTGTAAATGAAGTAAAATATCGGCATATTCCAAACAAAACTTAAATAAAATAGTTTAAACTAAGAGATGACTTTGCCGAGTTCGAATAATTTCAAGTTAATACAGAGTATTTTATATGGCAGGTAATCTTTATGGTTGCCTGCCATTTCTATGCCATCTGTATTATAAATGTTATTAGAAGAAATGTTGCCAAACAGAGAATAAAAATAAAAAATGGTTGCGCACGCAACTATTTTTTGCTATACTACTATTTCGGAAAGTAGGTGAAAAATTATTATGAATAATAATTTTCCAAATCTAGGACGTTGCCTTTCGATTATGGATCGCCTGATGAAGATGTATTATGATTACAACTTGGCGGATTTTGAAATCGGATGGGGCCAGCAGTTCTATGTGGAATATCTCTATGACCATCCCGGTGCTTCTGCCCAAGAAATGGTGGAGTGTATCCGAGTTGATAAAGGAACGCTGACAAAAGTTATGAAAAAGCTGACAGAGATTGGTTATGTTGAGGTTGTCAGAAGTGAGAAAGATAAGCGAATGAAATTTCTGTACTTAACAGAAAAGGGTGTACCAGCTGCCAAGCGAATCAAAGAGATACACAGTAACTTTTATAATATTCTATGCGCCAATATTCAGCCATCAGATATTCAGCGGACAGAACAGACAATGGAACAGATGATGGAAAATATTTATCAAAAAATTTTGCATAGAACGGAGGAATAAAAATTGGATAATAATAATGAAATTTTACCTGTTCAAAGAACAGGGATTTTTGCTACTTTAATTGTTGCGACTTTTGTCACAGCAATGTCAACTACAGTTACAGCAAATATGATTCCGAATTTTACGGAATATTTTGGTGTATCTGCTAATCTTGCACAATGGCTGACAAGTGGGGCGACATTGATTTCAGGAATTATTATTCCTGTTACAGCATTTTTGCTCAAAAAGGTACCAAACAGGACTTATTTTTTTGCGACAATGTTAGCCTATACGCTGGGGTCGCTGTTTTCATTTTTAGCACCGACTTTTCCGGTACTGCTTGTGAGTCGTTTGATTCAGGCGGTTGGCTGTGGTATGATGATTCCTTTCGGACAAATCATGCTTTTGAATCTCTATCCGGCTGAAAAACATGGCAGGGTTATGGCAGTGTTTTCCATGGCATCTATGGTATCCACTGTAGTAGGTCCAACTTATGCAGGGTTGATGTTAGAAGCAGTTGGATGGCGTGGTGTGTTTGTATCTTTGTTTGTGTTTGGATTTGCGATTATTGTGTTTGGAAGTATTTTTATGAAAAATGTCATTCCGTTGTCAGAAGCCGAATTAAATGTAGGCTATGTGCTTCTTTCTGCCATCGGTTTTGTCTCTTTGCTGATTGGTGTGAGCAATATGAGCAGTGGCTCAGTTCTGAAGCTGATGAGTGGAGGGTTAATGTTAATAGGTGTCATTTTCCTTTTTATATTTTCAAGACTGCAGCTTACCTCGAAGAAGCCGATGCTGAATCTGTGGGTATTTAAAGAACCTTCTTTTCTTATTGCTGTTGTAATCAGCATTTGCTTATACTTAATCTCAATGGGAAACGGAATGATTTTGCCGATTTTTACGAAGTCCATCTGTGGTTTCTCTGATTCGGCTTATGGATACGCAACTCTTGTTGGTTCAATTTTGTCCGTATTTGCAACACTGTATTCAGGCAAAGTCTACGATAAAATGGGAATTAAGCCTATGTTTTTTGCTGGTGTTGTTTTGTATGCAATATATTCCGTCATGGGAATATGCTTCTCAGAAGGAACTGGTATTGTATATATTGCAGTAACTTTTGCATTGCAAACGGTTGCGATGTCTATGTTAAACTCTCCGGCTACGACTATGGCACTTAGCAAATTGTCTGGGAATACTCGTATAGATGGAAGTGCAGTTTTCAATACGATTCGTCAAATTTCCAGTTCATTGGCTTCTACGATTGCAGTATTGATTTATACATTGGCAGGAAGCGATATAAATGCAATTCGTGTTGTATACATATATTTTGGGATTGTAACAATTGTTATTATTGTCTCTGTCCTTTTGTATCTGAAAGTTACATCAAAGCTGGAAAGGGAATAAAACCAACAGAGATAAAATAAAGGGTTCTTGGAGAATCAGGATTCCGATGAATGTTGCTTGATATGATGGATTTAGCATAGTATGTTATGGCAACACTTTGGCAACAGAAAATCAGTAAGCCAAAATAAAATGTGTAAATGAAGTAAATACTTGCCGAGTTTAAATAGAACAAATTGCTCAGAATCACGCAGAAATGTGCGGTTCTGGGCGTTTTTTCATCTGTGATATCTTTTTAAAAATCCCCTAATTTAGCAATCAGCATTTTTTCGACACCAATATGTTGTGAAAATAGAAATCACAAGTAGGAGGGTAAAATGAACGCTACACATACATTTATTGCGTTGTGGAGATTATGGAGATTTCGCAGGTTTCCGAATCAAAAGTTTATCCAGTGTTGTCCTAAAGGACATGAAATTGATGGAGCGAGCGTATGCTATCAAATTACTTTAGAACGTCTGAAACATGCGAATGTGGATGCATGTTTACCATTTTATGGAGAAAAAGAAGTATCAGCAGAGGCAATTGATAGTGAATACTTTAAGAAATATCTTCTGGCTTTTTCTCTGTAATATGGTAAAATAATACAGTGATAACAAAGATAATGTATTTTATTTGAAAGAGGAATGGATTATGGCATTAAAAAGCAGTATGGAAAGAGCCAGCAAAATTGCTGGTGGTTTTGCAACAGCTAAGAAAAATGTATTCATTCAGTATCAGGGACGAGAACGGATGGAACAGGGGCTGTTCACGCAGATTCACAAAGATATTCTGCGTCAAGGTATGAAAGATGAAGAAATAGAAGAAATAAAAATTTATATTAAACCGGAAGAATCAGCTGTATTCTATGTCGTAAATAATAAACTTCAGGGACAAATCCCATTTTAGAACACAAAAGAATCTCTGATAAGTTACTAGGGAAGAAGGATGATTTATGAAGACAATTACATACGTGGTGGCAAATCAAAAAGGTGGTATTGGAAAAACAACGACAGCGACTGCTTTGACAGGAATCTTATCAAGAAAAGGAAAAACGCTTCTTATTGATGCGGATCCGCAGGGAAACAGCACTGCAACCTATCAGGCAGGCATTGAAAATCAGGCGACATTATATGATGTTATGGTAGACTCAGACATGCTTCCTATTGAAGATGCCATTCAGCATATGCCAAATGGCGATATCGTGGCATCTGACCCATTACTTAGCAAGGCGGAAAAAATGTTAGATGGTGATGTGGAAGGATTATATCGATTGAAGGATGCCATTGAAGTGTTAGAAGGTTATGATTATATTGTAATTGATACGGCACCATCATTGAATGTCATTTTGTACAACTGTTTAATTGCGGCGGATGAGGTTATTATTCCACTGACAGCGGATGCATACTCTATGCAAGGATTACAGCAGTTATGTGATACCGTTAAGGCAGTACAGAGAAGACAGAATCCCGCATTGAAAATTGCAGGACTACTTTTAGTGAAGTTTTCCGGGCGTTCTAATTTGGAAAAAAGA
The DNA here is from genome assembly GCA_945864145.1 of uncultured Lachnospiraceae bacterium. Lineage (GTDB taxonomy): Bacteria > Bacillota > Clostridia > Lachnospirales > Lachnospiraceae > COE1. The sequence goes on from CAMBAN010000142.1 coordinate 5,457, forward strand.
GTAAAAGAAGAATTACAGCAGAAAGCTAAGGAATTGGGAACGAAAGTGTTTGCAACAGCAATTCGTGAATGCATTAAGACAAAGGAGGCACAGGATGCCAAAAAGTTGTTGATTGACTATGCACCGAAATGTACCAGCATGCAGGATTATGAGGCGTTTGTAGAAGAACTGATAGGATAATAAAAATGAGACAATATGAAAATATCCTCGGAGATTTACTTTGTATGAGTGAAAGTCAGCAAAATAAAGAAAAAGCGCAAATGCTTTATATCGAATACTGCAAATCAATGAATGCTGTGATTTTATTTTAAGAATAAAAAAGCAGGTGAATTAGGTGATTTAGGACTCAATTTAGTCTCAATTCTGCCTGTCAGATTTTTGTGTTGGAAAGTGTTACCTTCCTAATTAAATCTAGTATAATAAGTCATGGAAATACTTTGGAAACAGAAAAACAG
>CAMBAN010000143.1 GCA_945864145.1 uncultured Lachnospiraceae bacterium
CCATTGAATGAAATGAGATTAATGGAGTGTACGGAATGTGAAATGAGTGCACCGGGAGCATATGATATAGATATTGAGGCAGACGATATTAATGTTACTGATACGGCAACTGTAATATGGGAAATTGCATAAAGAGGAAGATATAAATAGATTAGACGAAAAGCAAGAGGCACCGTTAAAGTAGGTACCTCCTTCTTTTTAGAGAGTTAGCTCTTTTTCTGATATGGGAATTTGCATCTCCGGAGCATTAAGTAGTGCTGTGAAATTCTGTCTAATGATATTCAGTGTCTTCTGCTTTTTCTGCAATTCTTGTTTTTCCCGGACAGTAGCAGCTTGTTCAGATTCAAGATTTTCTATCCTATTCTGGATTTTATTAGAGCTTGGGATTTTGGTAACACCGAGATCCTGAAGCTCTTTTTTTAGTGAATCGTGCAGTTGGTATTCTGCTTGATGTTTGGTTCGGTATGCTTTTGGATTTTTAGCAGATTTGCAATCTTCAATCACTTTTCGGCAGAGACGGTAAGAATCACAGTGTTTTTGAATGATTTTCTGTGTGCTCAGCTCACTGTTGATTTGCGTTATTCTTTGATCAGCCGCTTTAACAGAAGCATCAACATCAGAAACATGCTGTTGGAAATCTTCATAATTCAGCAGGTTATTTTCGGAAAGATAGTTGAAGGTGCGTGCCGCTTCTTTCAGGTTATTTAGTTTTGCCCATCGTTCAAATCCTTCTCGATTGCCGGTCGTAACATAAGTGGAGATATTGATATACAGGCGAGCTTCTCTGGACAGATGCCTTGGAGCTTTTATTTTGTTACGGTTTTTTGCCAAACGGATGCGGACATTTTCTTCTGAATAATAGCTTCCAAGAGATTTCATATAAGTGAAGTTTTTCTGTTCCGGTGCACGGAAGGACAGGTGTTTTCCCTGTCGGACTTCATATCCGGCTAACTGCATTTTTTGTAAAAATTCCTCATAGTTGATGGAAGTCCAGATTGCTTTATCAACTGCAACACGTAGCTTGGCTTTCCAGCTGGTGCCACGATGATATTCCATGTTCTCCTTATAACTTTTGCCTTTTTCTCCGGTTGGCATACTGGTGGCAAGTCCATTTTCATGGCAGATACGATTACTGATCCGGCAGATTTTATGGTAGCTCCGCTTATTGGAAACATACTTGTGATGATCAACAAAACTTGCTGCATTAAAGATGATGTGGTTATGGATATGATTTTTATCAACATGGGTGCTTATCACATATTCATATTTTCCTTTCAGTACTTCGTTTGCAAATTGTTGCCCTAAGCGATGGGCAGTTTCGGCATCAACTTCTCCAGGTTTAAATGACTGGATCAGATGAAATGCCAGGTTATCACCTTTGTCCATTCCATTCTTTTTTGCCATTTCTCTTGTCATAGAAAATTCAAGATCTGCAGTTTCCGGGGAACAGCCAAAACTGGAAACTAACAGTTTTTCATCTGTTTTATCTGGATTCGTGATGTAGTCCAGAGCTTTCTTGTCTGTTACTTTAATTGGGAAGATCTTAAGATACGCCATAATTCTTTCACCATCTCTTTTAATTCTTGCTTTTCTTCCGGATACAGATCACCGGTGCTGTTTACTTTTTTGGCAATCTGATTAATATTCACACCGATCTTATGCATTTCCTCATACTGTTTCTTCAGTGGAGTGGTATCGGTGTTGACGATGTAACCGTCGATTGCCATTTTACGAAGATAAGCTCCCATATTTTTTGTCTTTGATTCAATCATCTTTCTACGAATAAGCTTTTTTTCTTCTGGGGAAACACAAAACAAAATCTGTATATTTCTTTTTCTCTTTGCCATAGGCAGATTCTCCTTTCTTTGGTTCTTCGAAGTAGTGACTTCTGTGTTTTTAATTTAGGGCAGGGTTCCCTAAATTGCTGGTTTTCCGGAAGTGTATATACACTTCCTGTCCTTGCTATTTACCGGTGGCACAGCCTCCGGAAGAGAGTCTTAAAAAAGAACCCTCTATAAATAAGGTACTGAGAGAAGAAAAAGAGGACATCGAAGCTCAGAAGTATGACGCAAGCATGATTCTGTGGTATAGTAAAATCTGAATGAAAAAGAAGAAAAGAGGTCAAACCGATGTCACGGAAAAACCATAAGATGATAGATGGGAGATTACTGCAAACGAATAAGAAGTATTCCCAGTTAAAAATGAAGCAGAAAGAAAAGATTGCGGAATGGATGTTTCAGGCAACCAGAGATTATTATATGAAAAAATGTACTTTTCCGAGTGACAAACATCTGGAAGAAGTGGTGGATTCTGTTTATGAAAAAATTGAAGATGCAGAAATCTGGATTCCGTATGGAGAGGTCTTCAAGCATTATAAATCCAAACGATCGGATATCAACAAACGTGTCAGAAAATCTCTGAATGAAAAAGAAGAGAGTCAGATTGAGAAGGTCTGTTTTATGAATATGTGTATGATTCAGGATCATAAAGGGAATGTACTGGCTCTGGATAAAGTAAATGATAGCTATACCGGTACAACTTTTCCAGGCGGTCACGTAGAAGCAAATGAGATTTTTCAGAAATCTATGATTCGGGAAGTCTGGGAAGAAACAGGACTTACGGTTGAAGCACCGAAGCTTGGAGGATTATATCATTGGCATAAGAGCGGAGTGCACTATGTTATTACCTTGTATAAAGCGGATAAGTTTACCGGAGAATTAAAGAGTTCTGAGGAAGGAAGAGTTTATTGGATTCCGCTGGAAGAGTTAAAAACAAAAGAACTTGCTACAGGTATGGAACACGTTTTGCGGATTCTGGAATCAGAGAAGGTGGACGAGTGCTATATGCATCTGGAAGCAGATGGATATGTGGGAGACTTGTATTAAAGAATTACATGAGAAATGGCTGCCTGCTCATTGGAGAAAAGACAGCCATTCTTTATAAGATACATCATTCATCTATTCTGTTTTTTGCGGTTCGTTTTTGGAAGTGAAATTAATATATTTGGCACGTTGTAAAATTGAAATAACTGCATCAATGCTTTCAGGATTGGAGAAGCTCATGATAAAAGGTTCTTCTTTAAATTCCATGGGTTCGAACCCAGGATTCTGATCTGGATTCTTGAGTATATGGATGGGACGTGCACTCTGATTATAAAATGCCAGTTGTGCGGAATCTGTAGTGTTACCGATGACACCAATGCCTACATCCCCTTTTCCAAAGTCTATTCTATGTTTATTTAAGTTGATCATTTTCAAAAATCTCCTTTTTCAAAAATAGCATATTTAGTAATTTTCTATTATTCCCGAAGTAGGGATATCTTTTAAAAAGTCACTGTTGGAAGTAATCGGAGAATCTACAATCTGAACGCCGCTTCGTTTCATCATTCGGAATTTGAAATCAAGAAGTTCCGGTGGAACTTTCAGTTCTGCGGCAGCCTGGAAAAAGGACATATCAGCGTTAAGCATCTCCAGGACATCTTCATCCTCCAGAAGATAATCAGCGGCAAAGCAATTCGCTTCATATTCACATTGTGATACTCCATCGAATAATTCAAAATCATGAAAACACTTGATCTGAAGGGTTTTCTGATGAAGGAGTGCGTGACCGATCTCGTGGATCAGGATAATCTGCTGTATGATTTCCGGTAGGTCGCAGTTAATGACGATGCAGGTCTTTCGACATTCCCGCATACAGAAGCCTTTGCAACAGTTTGGATCAGTTCCAAGCGGAAGCTTTTTAACAATAATATGCATAGCGGCTGCAAGGCGGTACGGATCACTTTCCTGATATTTTGCTTTTACTTTATTAACAGTGTCTCTTATACATTTTGAACTCATAAAAACACCTCGATATTTCATAAGATAGTTTGCTGCAAGTATAGAGTAGCAAAAGTGCTGTACGAAAATACGGACACCTATGAATCACTTTCCATTTCAGTGTTTTTCTTTTTCCGTCCAAATGTCTTTTTGGCTTCCATCTTACAGGAAAGATATGCTTTGGTTACAGCCTGATAGAAAGCATCTTTTGCTTCTTCGTCGAGTTCGCCACCAGCAAAAAGAGCACGGTTGGCTTCGAGAATCTCATTGATGTCCCTGGCTCCTTTTTCACCAAGCTGTCCATTGACTTCATCAATATAATCCATTTTTTCAATTCCATAAGAAGGATCTGTGATCTCATCATGTTTTAAATAATCATAAGAGACATTTAATGCATGAGCGAGCTTTCTCATAGTAGAGATTCGTGCGATGGTGCCGGAACTTTCATAAGCTGCGATCGCACGCTGGGATACGCCGACCAGTTCTGCAAGTTCTTTTTGTGTCAGATGATTTTGTTCTCGTTGATATTTAATCTTGTCTGAAAAATTCATAGTGGGATCCTTTCCAAGTTTTTGAAATCGTAACTTCATCAACTTTATAAAAACTATTGACAGAGTTCATTATCACGTATAAAATACAAACAAATGTTCGTGAAGTTAGTAGAAATTATAATCTATAAACTTCACAAAGTCAATATGAAGCAAAGAACTTTTATTATGATTTTTAAGACTGGTAGGTGAATGTTATGAGCAGGACAATTCTTCATTCAGATATGAATTGCTTTTACGCAAGTGTTGAGATGCTGCATCATCCGGAACTTGCCGGGAAGCCGATGGCAGTCGGTGGTGATCCGGAAGCAAGACATGGAATTGTGCTGACTGCAAACTATATTGCGAAGCGAGCCGGAGTAAAAACAGGCATGGCATTGTGGCAGGCAAGACAGGTTTGCCCAGAAATAATCTTTGTACCGCCTCGCATGGATCTTTATTTGAGGTTTTCCAGAATGGCACAGGAGATTTACAGTGAATACACAGATCAGAGAGAACCATTTGGGATTGATGAAAGCTGGCTGGATGTGACCGCCAGTACTTCTATCAAGGGAGACGGAATGAAGATTGCAAAAGAGATCAGCAGTCGGATTAAATATGAACTGGGGGTTACCGTAAGTATTGGTGTTTCCTGGAATAAGATATTTGCAAAGCTCGGTTCTGATTATAAAAAGCCGGATGCCATTACAGAGTTTTCCAAAGACAATTACAAGGATATTGCATGGAAACTTCCAGTAGGTGATTTACTCATGGTCGGAAGAAGCACTGAACGGACGATGAAGAAACTTGGCATTTGTACAATCGGAGATCTGGCAGGAGCAGAACCTTCTATATTAGAAACATATCTTGGAAAGATGGGATTGGTACTTCATACCTTTGCAAATGGATGGGATGAAACTCCAGTTTTGGTAGAAGGATATAAAGTACCGATCAAGTCTATCGGGAACAGTACAACAACGCCAAGAGATCTTGTTAGTGAATTGGACGTGAAGATTATTTTGATGGCTCTTTCAGAAAGTGTAGGAGCCAGGCTTCGTGAAAATGGTTTTCAATGCAGGACAGTAGAAATCTCGATTCGGGATAATGGATTGTATCATTTCACGAGACAGTGCAAGTTGGACAGGGCAAGTAATCTTACAGAAGAAATTGCCAGAACTGCATTTGAGTTATTCCAGAAAAACTATAATTGGGAACATCCAATTCGTAGTCTTGGTGTTCGAGGATGTGATCTGGTATCAGAAGAGATGCCGTATCAGCTTGATTTATTTATGGATGAAACGAAGAGAGAAAAAATCAAAAAGATGGACCAGGTGGTAGATGAGATCCGTGGAAGGTTTGGCTATCAGAGTATTCAGAGAGCATTTATGTATCAGGATAAGATACTGGCACAGCTGAATGCTAAGGAACATACGGTTCATCCACAGGCATATTTTCATGGATAGGAGAGAGCAGGTGTTTTGTAATGACAGCTAAAGT
>CAMBAN010000144.1 GCA_945864145.1 uncultured Lachnospiraceae bacterium
GATTTTACTAACTGGCCGGTCAGTAATAATCTAAATTTACTTGAGGTATTCTTTTGGGTCAATTCCCTTTACTCTTTGCGTCAGCAGAAAGATAATGTCGAACTGTTTAAATGTTGTAAACGTCGTAATCACAACCGATGGTGCAATAATCGGTTTTATCATCGGAATCGTAATATACCACATTTTTTGCAACCATGTTGCGCCATCTAAAACTGCACTTTCGTAAAAACTCTTTTCGATACTTTGCAAAGCACCATCCATAATTGTTATCATAAACGGAAGTGCCAGCCAGAGGTTTACAGTGGTACAGCATAAAAATGCCATACCATCGCTACCAAGCCATTTTACAGGTCCAATATTATATTTCGCCAACCACTGATTCAATAAACCGAACTGCGAATTGAACATTCCCGTCTTCCAGAGAAGAATTGATACATATCCAGGCATTGCCCATGGAAATATCAATAACGTCTTGTAAACATTTCGCAACCGCAGACGCTTTAAATTCAAAAGGTTTGCCAATAAAAAGGCAATGATCAGTTGCAAAACCATATTTACAACCGTCCATAATATCGTAACCAAAAATGCCTGAATGAAACCATTATCCAATACCAGCAAAGCATCCTTATAATTTTTTAGTCCGATCAATGCATAGTTATTCCAATGATATACATTCATATCTGTCAATGAAATATACCCGGTATACAGAATCGGAAAGATTACAATTAGCAGAATAAGTATTAAAGATGGTGCTGACCAGGAATAAGCAAACAGCATTTCTTTTTTATTTTTTTTCTTCAATTTGTTACCTCATACTTTCAATCAACTGCAGTGCCTCCTGCTGCGCCGCCTTTGCACTTTCTGTTACATCTTTTCCACTCATATTTACATCCGTCAGAAGGTTGCCAACAACCGTCCACATAACATCCATTTCCGGGACATTTGGCATTGGGATTACATGTTCTGCTGTATCACGCATTGCCATAACAACTTCATCAGAAGTCACTTCATCCATTTCATAGCAGCTTTCCATTGCCGGTGCACATCCACTTGCTTTTGCAAGATCAACTTCCACTTCCGGATCCATCAGAGCTCTAAGCACTTTTTCTACAGCACTCTTTTTGTTCTCTGCCGCATTTTTTAACACATGAATTCCCTGTACTCCCATATACGGAGAAATTGGATTTCCTGTCTCATCAATTACCGGCATCGATGCAACCCCGACATCCATTCCGTTCGCTCTTACTGTTGGAACAAGCCAAGGACCAGCAATTGTAGAATGAGCCATTCCCTCCTTGAACAATGTATTTACCGTTGCATACTCTGTCTCTCCCGGCATTAAATCCACAAATTTTTTATGATATTTTAATGCAGCTATCGTTTCTTCTGAATCAAGTCCCGGTGTACCATCATCTGATAAAATAGTTCCGTCAAAGCCATTAATCCAGCCGGCTGCATAATACGGCGTACTATGCTGTTCCACAAATCCATAGTGTCCGCCAGCTGTATTATCCTGCATATACTGATAAAGTTCTTCCGTAGTTTTTGGCACTTCATCATCCTTCATATAACGCCTGTTATACATAAACAGTAAAGTCTCGTAATAGACAGGAAGCTGGTAAATTTCGCCTTTATATGTAGCTGCCTCCAAAGTATTGTCCATATATACATTCAACTCTTCTTTTGGAATAATATCCGTAATCGGTGCAAGGATCCCCATCTCTGCATATACGCCAATCTTATCATGCGCAAAGAAATACATATCAGGTGCCGCCTTTGGATCACTTCCGATCATCTTTAAGCTTTCCGTCAAATCGCTTTTCTTTTCCAGTACCACATGCACATCCGGTTCCAGCTCCTCCAGTTTCTTCTGAAGGACTTCCGCCACTGCATCTTCTTTATCGTGCCAAATCGTTATGGTATTTTTATCAGCCTCAGCCACATTGTTTCCACCACATCCGCTCAGCAATCCGGCTGCCATGGTAAATACAAGTGCCATTGACATCAATTTACTTCTAACTTTTTTTCTCACTTCTGTCCTCCTGTCTTTTACATATGACTTTTCTTAATTATTTGTTTTTCGCTTTTTTCTTTTTTATTACAACCACAATTACAACAATAACAACCGCTGCAACTACAATCATAAGTATGATTGGCATTGCATTGCTACTATCGGATTTCTCCGTTACTTCCGGTGCCTCTGTCGCATCTTCTGTTGCCTGAACATCTTCTGTCGTATCTACCCGTGGTTCTTCATAGCTTACCTCAAAATTCTCTGCATCTTTGACAGCAAGCCAGACATCTTTTCCTGTATCAACAGAAATATCGCTTGTCTGAACACTTCCTTCATTTCCATTCACAATCAGGGAATTTACCCAACCGGGAACTTCCTTTACAAGCCAGCCATTTTCCCCTTCTTCTAAAGCTTCACCAGGCCAGGAGCCAAATGCATTCGTTCCATCTGGTGCCGACCATGCCCAAAGACAAGGTGAATCCCAATCAGACGGTGCCATAACATGTACTGTTATATTCGGAACTTCTTGTTTATCCGGATCAGTATAGCTAAATTCTGCCTTCCCATCTGCATCTACCGTTACCCACACTTCTGCTGCATCAATAGAAATATCCTCTGTCTGAACGCTTCCATCATTTGCATTGATAATAATAGAATTTACCCATACTGGAACTTTTGCTGTATACCAGCCATTGTCATTCTGCTTCATTTCCATGCCCGGCCATTTATCAAATACATTCGTTCCATCCGGTACTGACCATGCCCAAAGACAAGGATTTTTCCAACTATCATCTACTTTTGCATGAATTGCAAATTTTTCAACATATTCCGGAGTTTTTCCTTTTGTCTGTTTATCATATGTCACGTTTGCATTATCTGCACCCGTTACGGTAATCCAACAATCCTTCTCTCCTTCCAGAACCTGTTCTGCCGTCTGGACATTGCCCTCATTTGCATTTACAATCACATGATTGGCCCAAGCCGGAACCCAAATATAATACCAACCTTCATTTGTGGTATCTGCATCCATCTCTTCCCCCGGCCATGCTTCAAATGCATTATTGCCATCATCATCCCATGCCCACACGCATGGAGCCTCCCAGTCTTTCGGCACCTGCACATACACTGCTTTTTTCGCATCAGATGTTTCATCTGCTTTGATTGTCTGTGGTATCATTGCAATCAGCAATACTGCCATGAAGCAAAAGGTTGCAACTCTTTTTATCACTTTACTCATAAGTTCTCCTCCTATACATCATCACTCACTGTTGTATCCCAAAACAATCTGCGCGCTTTATGTTTGATAAGCTGATTATATTTCACATGAAATTTCCGGTCAATTCTTATTTAGGTAATCGTTTTCTCTGATTTTATGGTAGTTTTTACTAATTTAGTTCGCATTATTTATAGATATTTCACAACATTTTCCATTAAATAGGCACAATAGAGAAATTTTTGTGAATTATTAACGAAACTGTTTCCCTATGTTTTCCTAGCTACACCATCCAGAATCACAATTGATTTATTCCTTAAACGCTTCATAATTCCGCTCGCCCACTCTTTTTTCTTTGAATTTACAAACAAAAAAGACCTTGAAAGATATCACTCTCTCAAAGTCTTTTTTAGGAAAGCAGACTGAATATTTTCAAACGCAGCCTTTATACTATGAAAATATACCCCCTGCCAATATTAAGACCTATTATTTTTTATTTGAAGACTTAATTCCCGTATTTAAAACCACCGACCATCTGGATCCATTGGTATCTTCCAGCATAATCGTACATTTTTTTACTTTCGAAACTGTAAATTTATTTTTCCCGATTTTCAGGCTCTTACATTTACCGCTTCCTGTTCCATATAAAATTTTCCAGACATGACTGTCATTTACTTTTGTTAACGAAATATTACCCGGCTGATATTGTGCCTGTTTTGCATATTCGCCCAATACATTCGCATTCCAGGTAATTGTCGCTTTCTGCTTCTTCTTGTCATTCTTGACAGATACTGTGAAAACCTTCTTTACCGGAATAGTGGAAATAAAGGTATTAACCTTCGCATCACATAATGAATTTCCCGGTGTCTTAGTTGTTGTAGTCTCTACATAATAAGTTCCCTTTTTCAGAAAAGTTGTAAATTGTTTTGGATATACCTGGACAGTTACATCGCCCCACTCGGTTGCTCCCACCTCTTTTGTACGAGCTTCATCCCGGTATACATGACATTCTGTAATTCCATTACCATCATTCAGTGTAAGTGAACCTGCAACATACACCCAGGAATCTTCTTTCACGGTAAATCGAAAGAAATCCTTTGCCTTTTCATCCGGGTTAACCGTAACCGGAACAGATCGTACCGCTGACTGATCCTCAATCAGATTTGCACTGCTGATTACTGATGCCTTTACAGTCGGCACTTCATCCGCTTTCACATACATTTCCGGGACACAGACAATTGCAAGTGCAACGACCATTCCAAGTATAATTCCCTTTTTCCACAATTTCATTATTTGACCTCCTTTAAACAAAATGTTTGATAAATTACTACATAATTTTAACATAACATTATTCTGCCTGTAAACCAGCGTTTTCCTGAAAGTTCCTACCTAAAATGAAATTTTTAGAGAATAATCTATATACGCACTATGGTGCTTGCCCATTTGCTGACACCTCAGTATCTTCTCTGTATTTACCAGCACACAACGTTTCACTTTATAAACTACATTTGCCTCCTTTGCAATCTCCTGAAATGTATGTAATCCCAATGAGTAGAGTGCTGCTCCTTCTGCAGTTATATACTTTTTCACTTTCAATCATATAGCGAAGCCTTCCGTACAACCATCCACAATTCCAATAAAGTTGGAATAATTCTTACAGATGAAATCCACTTTTCCAGCAGCATCTGCCCTTGTATAATTTTTATAATACTTGCCTTTGCCACCATTGAATCCCTCTTTATTTCATAAAATAATATGTTATATGTACTTTCTCCATCAGACTTCTGCAAAATAAACATGATTTTCTGTGGTCTTGAGCAATAATCTGTAATGGAATTATTTAATAACGTAGTAGGGATGGGTGATTTTGTGCTATCCACCTTATTTGTTCCCTTTATCCTTATCCTCGAATCATAACCCATTATTCCATTCACATTGCCTGTAGCCATTTCAAAATCATTATCCCTCGTTACCAGATTCTTTTCACCGATTTTATAGCACTTACTATTTCGCAAGTCCAGCATCTGTTCCATAATAGCTACTTTTGAATACATGGTATTCGCATCTCTTCGTGGATTACAATCTTCTCTGGTAATTGTTCCCTCTATACAAGCCTCATAAAATTCATTTGCACTCAATGTTTCACTTTTTATTCCTGCTAAGTGCATAAAATTATTCTTACCAAATCTGACCTCATAATAATCATATGCATCCGACTTTTTCTCCCTAAATATGAATAATAAAGTGGGATCAGCATATTCTGAATATAATATTGCACATTTGCACAATATAGTTAATAATTCTTCCGGAGTCAATGTTCTTGTATTTGGTACTCTACACTTCATAATTCTCCTTAACGTAAAAGAGAAACCTTTGCATCAAAGGTTTCTCCACAATTTCTTAAAAACTGGTTTCCTTATGGTGCTTTGCCACCAAATCATAGGCCTCTCACCTACTCGGCTTGATTATCCTCTATGCTAAAGAGTAAATGCAAAGTTTTAACGTTGCCAGTGCAACGGAAGCAAACACCTTATGCTTCGTGTCCTGTTTCCAGGAAGAGATTCCTCTCTTGGTACTTATATTATACTCA
>CAMBAN010000145.1 GCA_945864145.1 uncultured Lachnospiraceae bacterium
CGACAAATTGGGACTTGACTATTTCTTATATTTTGCTTCAATCTTAATATACACAACCATCATTACGATAATCAAAATCACTACCGCAAAAATCACAGGAATAAACAAAGGAGAATTTTGCTTTAAAAACAATAAGGGAATCCCAATAATTTCCAGAGCACCTGCTGCAACAAACCATAATATAGACACTTCATTATTATAATGTTCTACATCTTCTACTATTGGTGGTTTCACAAAGGTGAAGAAGCCTACTGCTTCATTTGACTTGCGACAACTAATTCCTATTCCTAAAAAAAGTGCAGCAACTATGCTCCAAATAATAAATGCAATAACCATGTCTTTACCTCCACAAATTCCGGTTTTTCTCACTCTACAACTTGTAATTTTTCAAGTAATTTCTGAGCAAAAGCAGTCCTGCCGGCATGCGATGCTCCTGTAATCAAAATAATCATTGTGCTCGTCCTTTTCCGTAAACTAAATTTTTTATTTCTCCATTACATAGTTCGTCAAAATCATTTGGGTTTCAGCAATATCCTTTTCAATTAACGGACGCATACTGTCCTTGTACTTTGATAAATCAGCACTCTGCAAGCATGATAGTATTCTTGGAATATACTGTGGCTTTGCCAAGCCTACCTGTGCAAGAGCCTTGACACACTGTCTGGCGGTAATCGGTTTTTCATCCGTTATATGCATAAGAAAATCAGATATAATTAAATCAAAACGATTTTCCTCATCCCACTGAGCGTTTGCTGCAAGAATATACAACACTCGATTTCTTACCAAAGATTTAGGATGATTAAGTAAAGAGGCAAAATCATCAAAATATTCGTACCATTCATCTGTTTCTTGACTTTCGGATACAATTTTATCAGCAAGAGAACAGGCATATTTATCATCTTTTGCGGTCAACTTCGCTACGATATTTTCTTTCATCTCTATTTATCTCCAATTCACGATTTTTCCAGTTTTATAAACTTTTATTTACAACCGTCATTTCTTTAAAATATCTGCATTGATTTTAATGGGATTTCCACCTTTCAGTGCTAATCTCATATTGTCTCATCTCCTTTTCCTCTAACAATTCCTAATATTATACCACATATCATAAGTCCTGCATTTGCAAGGAAAAAATATTTTAGTCCGATAGCAAGACTTGTAACCGCCCCTAAAACGACACTTCCAATCGCTGCTCCTAAAGTATTCCCTAATGCACCAAAAAGCCCAATCAAAGATGTGCCACTTCCCACATCTTCTGTTGGAAGGTCTAGCTGACTATTACTCTGAGTAATAATCGTTAATGCAGAATATCCAAAACCAAAAAATATCTCTGCCAATATTATTTTCACAATATCCGTCTGCAAATCAAAATCCGCTATAAATAGCATAGATATCGCGAAACATACAAACCCAATCACAACCGGCCAAGTCTTTCCGCTTATTTTTTTCATATCTTTTCTCAGGACAAAGCCCATCAGTAATTGAGATAATTGTCGTGGAATTACGATTAGTCCGCTTACTGTCACACTTAAAAGCCTGACCTGCTGATAATACAACGGGAGATAATTTATGGCCGCAAACCCTATCGAACAGATTAAGTAAGAAATCATGCAGAACCTGAAATTGCTGCTCCTGAACAATTGATAGGCGATAATCGGAATCTTTGCTCTCTTCTCCACCAGAAAAAAGCCCACGATTCCTACCGATGCACATACAATCAAGCCAATGACAATACTCTGTAGCTGATACACGCCAAGCCTTTTTCCTGACAAGAGTAAAATGGTGGGAATCAATGCCACAATATAAAAAAACGTTCCAGCTATATCCACCTCTATTCTTCCCGGCGCATGTTTTTCTTCTTTATATAAAAACATAATGACCATAGCTACAATCAGAAATGGAATTGCTACCACATACACAATTCTCCATGAAAAAAAATCAGTAAGCCCCCCGCCTACAATAGGACCTAGCAGACAGGCCAGAGAATTGGCAATATTAACATTACTGACCTTCCCTGGTCTTTCCTCTTCATCACAGATATCATTTAGAATAGCCAATTGGACTGAGTTTACCAGTCCATACGCAATACCTGTTCCAAGTAATCCAAACAAATATATATAAACATTCGAGGAAATCATACATAAGAAGTTTGATAAAATAAATATAATAATTCCCGTCAAAAAAATTTTCTTCCGCCCACAAAAATCACTTAGCTTTCCAGATATCGGCAATATCGTACACATTGCCAGTGAAGTGATTAATACTGCCAAATCATAAAAATGTTCTGCTTGTAATTCTGACAATGCAGTGGGTAAAATAATAGATCTTGCGGTAATAAGGAACATTCCACAAAATGTTCCCAGATAGACCGAAATTGAAACCCAATCCTTTTTCTTCATATTATAAATATAGAGGAAGAAAATGCTCTTACACTCTCTTCCTCTGCTCCTTTACAAAACTACTATTTAATCTTATCGTTCAGAACTAAATTGCTTAAAACATTAATATAGCATCTCGCTGCTGCAAGGGATGTAATTTCACTTTGATCGTATGGTGGACTAACCTCCACAATATCCATACCACAAAGTCCTTCCTTCGTGACAAGCCGAAGCAGTCTTAAAAGCTCTCTTGGAAGCATACCACCAAAATCAGGTGTACCTGTTCCAGGACAAAACGCAGCATCCAAGACATCAATATCCAGACTCAGATACACTGCCTTACAATCCTTCCATGCAATTTCTAATGCAATCTCAGCCACCTTATCAATGCCAAGTCTGTCGATATCCTCCATTGATATCATCGTAGAGCCCTTGTCCCTGGAGAACTTACTCCACTCCTTTACCCAACTTCCACCCATGCCAATCTGTACCAGGTTTTTGGCTGAAACATTTGGTAAAGTTGTAGAATAAAACCACTCTGTTCCATGCATTTTTTCATCCATCTGACTTTGCATACTGTCTCCGTGACGGTCAATCTGGATAACACCAATATTACCATCTACATATGGCGAAATTCCTCTCAGACAAGGATAGCTAATGGAATGATCTCCACCCATAATCATGGGAATGACACCCTGAGATTTAATATATCCAACTCCCTTAGTAATCTGTGCAAAGGATTTCTCTGCACTTGCCGGTAATGTATAGATATCACCACAATCACAAAATTTTAATTTTTCATTCAGATCAATCCCATAATCTGGGTTGTATGGAGAGAACATGATAGATGCTCTTCTAATTCCTTCCGGTCCCAGACGCGTACCAGAACGGTTACTGGTACCGCTGTCATATGGGACACCGACAAATGCCACATCATAGTCCGATACATTTCTGACATCCTCACATCTATCACACTTGAGAAATGTTTCTGTGCAGGTGAAGGTTGGAGACATCTGGGTTCTGGCAAACGTGCTAATGCCAAACTCATTAATTCCCTCGGCTGCTGGAAGCCCTATTTCCATGCAATGCTTTGCCAGATTATAAGCACGGTCACTGCATTGTTCATCTATCTTCTCAGCGTTCTGGTAAGCTAATAATGTTGTCTTATCAAACATAATATTACGACCTCTTTTCTACCTCTGACTATTCACCAATCACGTCTGCAAGAATACTAGTATCTACATACTCAGATGGATCAATATCATTAGCAATTCTTTCTCTTTCCAATAAAAATGCACTCATCAATTTCATATTTTCTGTCCAGGACCCTTCGCCTTCTTCTGTCATCTGTGCATAAGAATCTTCTGCAGAAATCATATCTAACTTCTCCATCGTTGCTGCGAAATCTTCTCCTGAGCAATCCAGATAACTTCCTAACATCTCATTTGCCTCATCTGGATTTTCTTCCCAATAATCGATAGCTTTATAAAAACATTCCATAATCTTTACCACATCATCATGCCTTTCCTCAAGAACACTTCCGGAAAAAGCAATACAATCATTAATCATAGTTGGATATTGCGCCGTATCAGCAATAACGTTAACCTGATCATCACTGGACTGACAAGATGTAATAAATGGCTCAAAGGTTGCAAGCCCTTCAATATCGCCAGACAGTAATGCAGTAGCTGCACTAGACGGACTGGAGAAATCAACCAGTTCAAAATCATCTATAGCATATCCTTCTTCCTCCAACAAGAGCATCAGGAAAATATGTGATACGGTATCCATGCCAACACCGATTTTCTTACCTTTTAAATCCTCAATGGACGTAACCCCATAACCAAGCAGGCCATCTGCACCAACAGAATTATCTATAACAGAGACCAGCTTGATATCTACATCTAGACTGGCTGGCGCAATAACCTCAAAAGAAGAGAAGAATGCTGCATCAAGCTGCCCAGCATTAAATGCCTTTGGTACATCAGAAAACTCTGCAAAATCTACCATCTCAACATTTACGCCTGCTTCCTCAAAATACCCCAAGTCCTGTGCAAGATACATAAACACGTTTGGGTTCCATGCAGAAACTGCGATTTTAATGGGTTCACTATCGTCTGAAGAACCTTCATCAGGAGTCTCTATCTCTGTTGCAGTTCCTTCCACCACCTTACTGTCTACAGTCTCATCTGTACTTCCGCAAGCCATCATTGAAAAAGCCATTACAGTACAAAGCATAACACTGATTAATTTCTCTAATTTAAATTTCTTCATAATGGTTTCCTCCTGTTAAATTCCACTTTCAATCATCGAATTGTCTGCCCATTGTACTTTTCTGACTGCGCATTCAGGAAAATACAAAAGCCGGTATAAACGCAAAGTAACAGACCTGAACTGCTACTCTTTGTTTAATACCGGCTACAAACGCTTCAAATCGTCTGTATTCCTTAACACAAAGAATACAATATTAATTTCAGATAACCAATCGCTATCTTGTGACAGATTATAACAACAAAATTCCAGCATGTCAAGTTTTTTTACAATTTCTATTTTTCACAAAACAGGGAAACTATGTTCTGCTGCTGTACATCAATCAATCCTTTGTCTGTAAGTCCCAAGACCGGAATGGATGGTCCAGTGGCCACACACATATAAGTAAATGCATCTCTGTTCTTGCAATCGAGTTCTCCAAGAGTCTCTTCTATTTTCTGAAGCCTTGTAATTGCCTCCTCTGCAGAACAATCATACATAATACCTCCAATGGGCATGGGGTTTTTTGCTAACACCTTCTCCTTCTCTACAATTATCATCCCTCCGCCCATACGAACAAGCTCATTAACGGCCACCGCCATATCTTTATATTCAGTTCCACATACCACAATATTATTGCCCTCCGAAGCAAGACTGGATGCAATTGCCCCCCGCTTTAATTGTAATCCCTTTATAAAGCCTTTGCCAATGCCGCCTTCCTTTCCATAGCGTTCTATTACGGCAATAGGTAAAATATCCTGCTCCACATCCGCCTGCAACACACCCTCACAGCTCTTTACCATTTGTTCTAACTCTCTCGTACACAAATCATTCTTGCATACCTGCATAATACGACAACATTCCTGTGGATTTGAAGAACATATATACAAATCCTCCTGTGTTAGCTGCTTCCGCAAATGCAGGGAATCATCTTTTGGCATCCGGCCATAATCAATAGCATCTATTATTTTACCATCCTTTGTCACCAACTTATCTCCAATATAGACCTGTTCCGGCACAATATGTTCTATGTCACGGAACAG
>CAMBAN010000146.1 GCA_945864145.1 uncultured Lachnospiraceae bacterium
AAATGTTTTTTGACTCTCATATCATTATATCTAATCCATATAGATATAGATATAGTCACGTCGTGAGAGTACCGGTGTCAAAGCCTATTGGATTCTCGAAAATATGTAACAAACGTGCAAATATGTTATGAGAGTATCAGTGTCAATAACCATATCCATGTATGGTTACTTTTGGTGTTTATTTTTGTACTATAGAAAGGAGTGAATAAAAAGCGTAAATTAATATATTTCTGGAAAAGCTATAACTGTCAAATTTAACATCCTATTT
Organism: uncultured Lachnospiraceae bacterium; assembly: GCA_945864145.1. Classification (GTDB taxonomy): domain Bacteria; phylum Bacillota; class Clostridia; order Lachnospirales; family Lachnospiraceae; genus COE1. The sequence continues at coordinate 269 of CAMBAN010000146.1, forward strand.
TTCACAGACAGGTGCTACAAATATTATTTCTTTGTCTATAGTTTCTTTTATTATGTGTATAAAGAGAATGTATCTTTTCTTTCGTCTTATAGAATTGAATATCTTCTTTCTTGCGTTGAAATCAATACGAAACAGAGTATTATTCATCGTGTAGAAAAAATTGTCTTTTAAGTAACACTATGTATATCAATCCAAAAGAAGATATAAAAAGATTTCCAATCTACGCATTTAAGCTGCGAGTCAGTTTATAATAAAAAGAATAAAAAATAAAAATGTTTCACGTGAAACATTTCACAAAAAAAGCTCAAAGAAGAACATAAAAATCTGCAAAATAACAACATAATTACTATTCGAGATTAATCGATTTTATGTTATACTGTAATAGAAAATAAGAGGAAGATGTGTATGATATATAAAAGTATATTATTGATTTTGGGATATCTATACGGAACAATGTTAACTGCAACGTTCGTTGTAAAACATTCCACAGGAAATGATGTAAGTAAAATAGGATCTGGAAATCCCGGGATGGCAAATGTCATGGAACATATCGGGAAAAAGGAAGGTGTTTTGGTATTAGCCGGTGATATATTAAAAGTTATTGTAGCCGGTATTCTTGGTCGCCTGTTATTTCCAGATAAAACATGGCATGATATTTTTTTATATACAGGATTTGGAGCGATTTTTGGACATAATTATCCACTGTGGAGAAAAGGAAAAGGTGGAAAAGGTGTTACAGTTACCTGTACTTGGTTGATACTTACATTTGGAGTTCTGGGAGCAATCTGTTGCATAATAGGAGGCATGGTAGTGTTACTTACCGGATGGCTTCCGCTGGGCGCGGTTGTCATTCCTGCACTTGCAATTCCAACGGTATATTTTATACATGGAAACTCTATAGAACTTGTATGTGTACTGATTGCAACTGTCCTTATGTTGATCCGACATCGCAAAGGAATTTACAGAATAATACATGGGGAAGAACCTTTGCATTTAAAAATTAAAAGGGATAAATAAAAATACACTCTATATACAGAGAATAAGAAAGAAAAGAGGAAAATATGGGAAGAATTATTGCAATTGCAAATCAAAAGGGTGGGGTCGGTAAAACAACGACATCGATAAATCTTGCAGCAAGTATTGCTGAAATGGGCAAACGTGTACTTGCTATTGACCTAGATCCGCAGGGAAACATGACAAGCGGGCTTGGTGTAGATAAAAATGAGGTTGAGAATACGGTATATGAACTGATGCTGGATGAATGTTCCATCAATGAGAGTATTCAGGATACCGTTGTAACAGGTCTGCGTCTGATTCCATCCAATGTAAATCTGGCAGGTGCGGAAATAGAATTATTAGGAATAAATGATAAAGAATATATATTAAAAATAGCAGTTGACTATATCCGTGATGATTACGATTTTATTGTGATTGACTGTCCGCCATCTTTAAATATGCTGACGGTAAATGCCATGACAACTGCAGATACGGTTCTTGTCCCGATTCAGTGTGAGTATTATGCACTGGAAGGACTGAGCCAGTTGATACATACCATTAATCTTGTACAGGAGAGATTAAATCCCAATCTGCAGATGGAAGGCGTTGTATTTACCATGTATGATGTCCGGACGAAATTGTCAAATCAGGTTGTAGAAAATGTAAAAGAAAATCTGGATACAAAGATTTATGAAACAATGATTCCGAGAAATATTCGGTTGGCAGAGGCACCATCTTATGGAATTCCGATCAATATGTACGATAGCAAATCTGCGGGGGCAGAGAGTTACCGCAAGCTTGCAAAGGAAATCGTGGGTCGTAAAGATTTGTAAAAAGAAAGGGAGTAACAATGGCAGTTAAAAAAGGATTGGGAAAAGGTTTGGATTCTCTGATTACAGACAAGGTGAATACAAAACCGGTAGCTTCAAAAAATAATCCAACACCAAAAAGTGAGCACGTGGCAGACGCTATCATGATGAATATCACAAAGGTAGAACCGAACAGAGAGCAGCCGAGAAAAAAATTCGATGAGGATGCATTGCTTGAACTGGCAGAATCCATAAAACAGTATGGAGTATTGCAGCCACTTCTGGTGCAGGAGAGGGAGGATTATTATGAGATTGTCGCCGGGGAGCGCCGGTGGAGAGCCGCAAAAATAGCCGGAATCAAAGAAATTCCTGTGATTATTAAGAAACTTACCAGACAGGAAATTATGGAGATTTCCCTGATAGAAAATATTCAGAGGGAAGATTTAAATCCAATTGAAGAAGCACTGGCTTTTAAGCGGCTTCTGACAGAATTTAATCTAAAGCAGGATGAGGTAGCAGAGCGGGTTTCCAAGAGCAGAACAGCGGTCACAAATGCCATGCGGCTGTTGAAACTGAATGAAAAAGTACAGCAGATGGTCATTGATGAGATGCTGACAACAGGACATGCACGCGCACTTCTGGGAATTGAAGATCAGGAACAGCAGTATATTATTGCGCAGAAAATTTTTGATGAAAAATTGAGTGTGCGGGATACGGAGAAACTGGTAAAAAGTCTCCAGAATGAAAAAAAGAAGAAAAAAGAAGAAAAAGAGAAGATTGACCCGAAACTGGAAGCCGTGTATCATGATTTAGAAGAGCAGATGAAAGGCATTCTTGGAACAAAGGTATGTATTAACCATAAGGATGCGAAGAAAGGGAAACTTGAGATTGAATATTATTCCCAGGATGAACTTGACCGGATTATTGACATGATTCGGACGATACAAAAATAAATGTAGAAAAATAGGGATAAAAGCCTATTTAAAATTTTAACAGAATGTAAGAAAATAGAAACAGGAGAAAAATATGATATCAGAATACTTAGGATTTGATTCCGATTATATTATTTTAGGATTAGCAGCTTTTTGTGTTATTTTATTTATACTTACCGTTGTGAATATGGCAAAGACAAGTAAACTGCGTAAAAAGTATGAAGCATTCATGATGGGAAAAGATGCAAAATCATTGGAAGAAACTTTGGTAACCCGTTTGTCTCAGGTCGATAAACTGATATCTGCAAATGAAGCAAACGAGAAAAATATCAGAAAAATGTTTGACAATATGAAATTCACATTTCAGAAGGTCGGACTGGTAAAATACGATGCTTTTAATGAGATGGGTGGAAAGCTTAGTTTTTCCCTTGCAATGTTGAATGAGTCAGATAATGGATTCGTTCTCAATGCAGTACACAGCAGAGAGGGCTGCTATACTTACATAAAAGAGATTATAGACGGAAATTCAATTATTACATTAGCAGAAGAAGAGCAGGAAGCTTTAAAGATGGCAAAAGAATCTACCGGCAGCAATCCTGCAAAATAATGGGAGTGTAACATGAGGGTAAAATCAGTAAGCGAGTTGTGTGGAAATGAAATATTAGCAGAACCAGTTCTTACAGATGAAAAAATGATATTAATTTCAAGAGGAAGCAGACTCAAGAAGGAATATGTTCCTTTGATCCGTTCACTTGGGATTGACACCCTTATGGTAGAAGATCCGTATGAAAATTATGAAATGCCATCGCGGATTATTGATTATTCTGTTTTCGGTAAGTTTGTGGAACGCGTACAGCGGGTGATGGAAAACCATATCTATCATAAGAATAAGTCGCTGCGCGAATTTGAAGTAATCGCAAATGAAGTTGTAAAAGAAGTAAGCAAAATACCGGAAAATATAATTATTGATATCAATGCCCGGATTGTAAATTTATATGAACATACTGTCATGGTAACACTTGTGAGTGTATTTGTGGCAAGATTACTTCATCTGGATCAGGTAAGGCAATATAATATTGCAGTTGGGGCACTGCTTCATGATCTCGGACTCCGTTATATCACAACAGGATATGTGAACCGGGACTGGGAAAAGGAAGATCCCATAGAAGCATTTGAGTACAAAAAACATACCATTTTAGGATATTCCGCTTTGGATGAGGAAAGCTGGATCCCGGAAGTATCAAAAAAGATGGTTTTATTTCATCATGAAAGACTTGATGGAAGCGGGTTTCCGATGCGCCGTAGAGATTTTGCAATGGAATGCAGGATTATTCAGGCATGCGATGCATTTGACAGTTATATTACGGGCATGGAGTGCATACGGATTCCCCTGCAGGATGCAATCGGAAAGATACAGGAAGGAATCATACACAAGTATGACCGGAAAGTGGTGGAAACCCTGCTATCTAAGATTGCCTATTATCCGGTAGGAACGGCAGTGAAGATGAGTAATCAGGCAGAGGGAATTGTCGTTTTGCAGACAGAGGATCCGAAGTGTCCGGTTGTTCTGGATTTTCATTCCGGGGAGTCAGAAAAAAAATATAATTTAATGTTACAAAAGGATATTTCCATTCTTCAAATAATATGATAGAATATAGTAATGTATGGAGAAAGGAGAACCGCGAAGTGCACAAATTCCTTAGGGCGATTGGATTTTCAGATATTACAAAAAAAGATCTTGAAATGATACTGGATGAAGTAATTACCCGTCCGGAGATTATGAAAATTACAAAAGATTCTGAGGAAAACGAGTTTGCGGAACTGTCAGGTTCATTTGCGGCAAATGCCGGAATTACGGTTCGGGGTACTTATCAGGAAGATGACAGTTTTCATATGGATTATTACTATCCGTATGTGTTTGGTACCAGTATTACGACGAATGAGCAGATTGATGTAGAAAAACATGCCGAGAAAGAGTCCTATGCAGGAGTATGTGACGAGGTTAATCTTGGAGTTACACTGATTTTTTATATACAGAATGTGGCGGATTATCTGGCAGAGACAAACCGGCACCTTTCCAAAATACATTATGGGGCAATGCTTGCAGGACTTTCCACCGAGGGAAAAATACTCTGTCCCGTTGTGGAGAGAAAAAAAAATGATGTACCGGCTATCCAGAAAAATGACCGGCACAATCAGTTGATCGCACAGGCAAGAGAAGGCGATGAAGATGCAATCGAAAGCCTTACGCTGGAGGATATGGATACTTATGCACTGCTGTCCCAGAGAGTGATGAAGGAAGATATTTTCAGTATCGTGAAATCAACGTTTATGCCGTTTGGGATTGAGAGTGACCAGTATACGGTATTGGGAGAAATCATTGACTGTGTCACGATGGAAAATAAACTTACACACGAAAAATTGTATGGAATGAAGTTGTTGTGCAATAACATCCAGTTCGATGTGTGTATCAATGAAAAAGATTTATTGGGTGAACCTGCGATAGGCAGACGGTTTCGTGGAAATGTCTGGATGCAGGGAAACCTTTGCCTTGAATAAATTGTCAGGAACTGCCGGTAATCGGCATTTGTTCTCTTAGTTAAATGGATATAACAAGCGCCTCCTAAGGTTCAATCATGGTTGAGACTTAT
>CAMBAN010000147.1 GCA_945864145.1 uncultured Lachnospiraceae bacterium
GGGATCTTGTTTTTTCGGGAATATTTTCTATGAATGTCAGTAAAATTCTGTGTGTCGCGATTCCTATTTGTATTTTGGCTCTTGTAACAGATGCGTTGTTATCTTATATCGAACATAGATTATTGTTATGGTCAGGCGACGGCCCGGTAAAGAAAGGGGGCGCGTAAAATGGAAGTAATAAAAGGAATTTTGGCATATATAGCAGAATATCCGGATACTTTTATCGGATTATTGATAAGACATTTACAATTGGTGTTTTCCAGTTCGCTAGTTGCTATTGGAATTGGAGTAATTCTCGGAGTAGTTGCAGCGAAAACAAAAGTAGTTTCAAAAATCATAATAGGAATTGCCAATATTATACAATCCATACCGGAATTAGTAATGCTGGCACTCGGAATCCCCCTTTTAGGAGTTGGATTTGTCCCGACTTTTACAGTATTGTTGTTAAAAGCGGTACTTCCGGTCATTATGAATACTTATGTAGGAATTCGTGATTTAGATCCGTCCGTGTTAGAAGCAGCAAAGGGAATTGGAATGACAGAATGTCAACGTCTGTTTCGGGTAGAACTTCCATTGAGTGCACAGGCTATTTTGACTGGATGCCGAATTGCATTGGTGCGTTCCGTTGCGATTGCAACGCTTGGCTCCTTTATCGGTGGAGGCGGATTAGGTGATTGGATACAGCAGGGAATGACAATGTATAACTATAGTATTATTTTTGCCGGAGCAATACCGGTTACAGTTTTGGCGCTGGTATTGGATGCTGTTTCTGCGAAGTTGATAAAAAAGGCAACTCCAGTGTAGATAAGGAAGGATGGAGAAAAAATGAAGATTGTAATTATAAATCCAAACAGCAGCGAAGCGATGACAAGTGATATTCGAATGAACGCGCAAAAGTATGCGGCGGGTGAATATGAAGTAGAAGTGTTTGCTACGCCAGGAGCACCGGATTTTATTGACTCCTATGAGGATGCCACGAATGCAGTTTTTGGAATGATACCGCTGGTGCGTAAACTGGAAAAAGATACAGATGCATTTATTATAGCATGTCATGGAGATCCCGGAATTGATGTTTTAAAAGAAATTAGTACGAAGCCAGTGGTTGGAATTGGAGAAGCGTCAATGAAGCTGGCAACCATGCTTGGACATAAATTCTCGGTATTAACTACAAGTAAGCGTTCTATTGCAGGAAAAGAAGCTGTCATAAATCAATATCGTTTAACGGATTCTATGGCATCGGTGCGTGCGCCGGAAAATGAAAATTCCATGGAGGATGAAAAAGCAAGTTATTTGGAGGCGGGAAGGCTGGCGTTGGAAAAAGATGGAGCAGAAGTTCTCGTTCTTGGTTGTGCAGGATTGACTGGTCTGGATGAGAGTTTAATGGAAGAACTAGGAGTGCCTGTGTTAGATGGAGTAAAGTGTGCGCTTATGATAGCTACAGGACTGGTAAAAATGCATCTTGGTATCAGCAGACAAGGTAGATATTATGGAAAAGAGACGGACTAAAGCAGGTTTTTGGTGGACAGATTTAGGAGCTGTTTAGATGAGGATGCCTGCAAAAGATATGGTACAGCAAGAGTAATATTTTCTTGAAGATTATCTTTTAAATAAGCAATGCCAAGATTGTCAGACAAGGTAGGATGTAAAGGAATGGCTTTGATATCCGGTCTGGTCTGATAAAGATAGCTTGGTAGAATGGAGACACCGTTTTCCTGACGCATCATAAGATAAAGCTCAGCCATAGAATCAGCATAGAGCTTTTTATGATTATTTAGATATTTCTCTATGTAATTGTTGAACAAAGCAGTGTTGTGCTTTGGATTCAGACAAATAAGGGGTGTATCTAAAAGATCAGAGAGGGACAAATTTTCCTTAGAGGAAAATGGATGGGTTACCGGGATCGCCAAATCATAAGTGTAGGCACAGGAAGGTAGATAAACTAATGAATCATTGTGTCCTACATAGTTTTGCGTAATATATGAGATGTCAATGGTACGGTTTTCCAGAAGGTATGGAATCTCATTAAATTCGCATGGGTAAAGTTCGATGTTGATGTTTGGATAATCAGCATGAAAAGCTTTTGAAGCATGTCGAATTAAGATGTCCATAGGGGTACTGATATAACCGATAATAAGAGTTTGAGCAGGAGTACCGCCTAAGTACTTTGTTCTGGTAATGGTAGTGTCTAATTGGTTCAATATGGAAAGAGAACCTTCATAAAAGCATTTTCCAGCTTCCGTTATCTGAAAAGACTGGGCAGAACGAATAAGCAAAGTACAGCCAAGTTCTTTTTCCAGACTATGAATTTGCTGGGTGAGAGCGGGAGGGGATACAAAAAGTTCATCAGCAGCTTTTTTGAAACTCTGGTTTTGAACAATAGAAACAAAGTATTGAAGCTGTTTGAGTGTCATAGAAACACCTCCAAAAATAAAATTAAATTTATTGTAATACACAGGCGAAAAATTTTCAATAACAATAAATGGAAAGGAAACGATATGATAAAGTTTGAACATATAACCAAAAAATATCCCAATGGATTTGTGGCAGTAGATGACGTGAATTTTCATATCGAGGAGGGCGAGTTTATCGTATTAATTGGTCCTTCCGGTTGCGGAAAAACCACTACTATGAAAATGATTAATGGGTTGATAGAGGCGACATCAGGAAATATTTATGTCAATGGAGAAAATATCAAAAATGTAAATCCCTATGAACTGCGCCGAAAGATTGGATATGTTATTCAGGATATAGGTTTGATGCCACATATGACTATTGCAGAAAATATTGCAGTAGTTCCCAAGCTTTTAAAATGGGACAAGAAAAAAACAGAGGAACGTAGCAGAGAGTTGTTAGAACTAGTAGGGCTAAGTCCGGATGAAACCATGGGGAAATATCCGAAACAGTTGTCAGGTGGGCAGAAGCAGCGTGTAGGTGTAGCGCGAGCTTTAGCAGTAGACCCGCCTATCATGTTGATGGATGAGCCATTTGGGGCATTGGATCCTATTACCAGAGAGCAGTTACAGGATGAATTTATCCGTTTGCAGAAAAAAATGAAGAAAACCATTGTCTTTGTAACGCATGATATGGATGAAGCAATTAAATTCGCTGATCGAATTGTTATTATGAATAAAGGAAAGATTGTTCAGATTGCCAAACCATTAGATATTTTGCAGAAGCCCAGTGACAGCTTTGTGACAGATTTCATTGGAAGTGATAATGCTTTTAAACAGCTTTCGCTTGTAAAAGTAGAAGAAGTAATGAAAACGGATAATCTGTTGGTAAGTAAAAATACAACAGTGGCCGAAGTAAAACAGATGTTAAATGCAAAAGTAAAAGAAGCTCTGGTACAGGATGAATCTGGAGAAGTTATCGGTCATATTCGTGCATCTCATTTTGCAAAGGGAACGGATAATTCTTCTGTAGGTGAAATCTGTGCATCTTACAAGGTAGAAACATTTGCAGAGGAACCATTGAAAAAGGCATTGGCAGATATGATTGAAAAGGGAACCTCCCATGCAGCAGTTCGGGATGCATCAGGCAAATTTATTGGGCAGCTTACGATGGATTGTTTTCAGAAAGTTGTAAATCATCTGGCTGAGTGGTAGGAGGGAGTTATGGTAGTTGTAAATCAGGCAAGGCTGAAAAATCATATTTTGAAATTGGCGACTTTCCGTGATGTAAGAGATGAAGGGGTTACCAGATATGCGTTTACTCCAGAATATGAAGAAGCTTCAAAATATGTTGAGGAATTAATGAAGGATGCCGGATTAGCAGTACATCGAGATGCACTTGGAAATCTAATAGGAAAAAAACGGGGAAGCGGTGAAATGAAAGGGAAAATAATCACTGGTTCTCATATCGACACTGTGCGGCAAGGAGGAATGTTTGATGGAACATTGGGAGTTCTTGGCGCGATAGAAGCAGTAAAAACATTAGAAGAATCCGGTATTATGTTAGATAAAGATGTTGAAGTATGTGCTTTTGTGGATGAGGAGGTCAGTGCCTTGGGAAGCCGCGCATATGCCGGAGTGGAATTGCCGGATCGTTTTTTGAGGCGGCTGGAGGAAAAGGGATATACATTGGAAGAATTCGAGAGCTGCAGACAGGAACTAAAGGAAGATGATTGTTTTTTGGAGTTACATATCGAACAGGGGAGAGTGTTGGAGGAACATGGGATGCAGATAGGAGAAGTGGATTCAATTCTTGCATCCGTAAATTATGAAGGGACTGCATATGGGAGAGCGGATCATGCGGGAGCAACTCCTATGACGCTTCGAAAGGATGCATTTATGCAGCTTGCAGATTTTGCGGAGCGGTTCCGTGAGCTGGTATTAGCAGAAGAAGGAACAGTAGGGACCATAGGAAATGTGGTAGTGACGCCGGGAATACGCAATGTGATACCAGGGAGAGCGTCCTTTGTAATGGAAATACGGACACCGGATGAGAGTGCAATTCCGCGAATTGAAAAAGTGCTCAGGAAAGAGTTTGGAAAAGAGCAGGTTTGTTTTGAACGAACAGCTTACTATAAATCTGCCATCATGGCAGACGAAATGAGTCTGGTTATTCAGGAAGTCAGTGAAATGTTGGGGTTACGTCATGAAAGGATTCATTCTGGTGCCGGGCATGATACACAAAGTTTTGCGGATAAAGTAAAAGCTGGCATGATATTTGTTCCGAGTGTAGACGGAATTAGTCATAGTGCAGCAGAGATGACTTCATGGGAAGACTGTAGTAATGGCGCCAATGTACTGGCAAATACAATAATAAAGCTTGGACAGAAAAGATACAAGGGGAATGGAGGCAAAGAATGAGAAAATTAATAAAAAATGGAACAATCGTAACTGCAGAGGGAGAATTTGCAGGAGATATTCTGATAAAAGATGAAGTAATAGAAAAGATAGGAATAGCATTAACAGAAGAGGCCGATGAGGTCATTGATGCTTCGGGAAAATATGTTTTGCCTGGCGGAGTTGATCAGCATACGCACTTTTTGTTTGGGACACCGCATGTCGATACCAGTGGAAAGCCAACGTCAGATTTAGTGGGAAAGACATTGGATTATACTTATGTGGCTTTGCTTGGAGGAACGACTACAATTGTTGAGCATACATCAAACCAGCCGAATATGAGTATGTTGGAAACGCTGGAATTTAAGAAAAATGATTGTGCTAAAGGGGTAATCTGTTGTGATTATTCTATGCATGCCAATTGTACGGAAATTAATGAACAGGCATTTGAAGAAGTGAAACAGCTTCCTGAACATGGAGTTTCTACACTAAAGGTTTATATGGCATATAAGCCTACTTGTTATTATGCAGATGATGAGGCAATTTTTCGTTTTATGGAAATTTGTCGGGAAAAAGGAATTACCATGTATATTCATGCGGAAAATGCTGATCTTGTAAATTATCTGAGAGATAAGGCACATGAGGAGGGAAAATGGGAGCCGGAATATCACATTAAGACTCGTCCGACTTATGTAGAATATGAAGCGGTACAGAGGATTATTACACTGGCAAAGGCAGCAAGATGT
>CAMBAN010000148.1 GCA_945864145.1 uncultured Lachnospiraceae bacterium
GTTATCCTAAATTTATGAAAGCGTTGTGGGCATAGTACGATAGCAAAAGAGAATCAGGTATATGGAGTTGCAAGACAGTTTAGCAGAAATTTTTTTGAGAAATATCCAGAGGCGGTATTGTATGGATATGCGAAACTGTTATCTATGGATGAAAAACAGGTTCGAAAAATTGTGTCGGATGAGTTAATGGATGATCTTGAAGCTGCACATAAGTGGTTTTCAGATAATAAGCTGGATTTAATACTAATTAAATCTGGCTTATTGCTTATTGCACCAGTGATTCCAAAGGAGGAAACAAAGGAAAAATGCGATGCCTTCCAGTTTTTCCTTGAGAAGGAAGAGGAAAAGACCAGTTCACCGGATATTCTCACAAAGGCATTAGAAACATCCTTTGTGCCTTTCCGTGAAATATTTTCGATAGGAAATGAATTGCAGGATGTTTTTTCTTATCAGGCAAAGTTGAAAGAGAAATATCTGTCAGGAAACAAAAAAAATCCCAAAAAGGACGAGGAGACAAAAACAGAAAATGCAAATGCAGAAAGCGTAGGCGACGCTGGCAAGAGTGCTGAGAAAACGTCGGAAGCTGATAAAGAGAAAGTAATAGAAGATAAAAAAGAAGATAAGACAGTAGAGACGAGAGATTTGTTCTCTCTCTCAAAAAAGTACCGTGATTTGAGTACTGATTTGCTAGATGTGATAAAAGGTCAGGATCAGGCTATTGTTAAATTTGTTCAGGGTTATAACCAGGGAGAACTGATAAAACAGACAGAAGAGGGCAATCATCCCAAAACTTATTTTTTCTTTTTTGGACCTCCCGGAGTAGGGAAAACCTTGCTTGCAGAAACCGCAGCTGATAGTTTAGGAATTCCTTTTAAAGTTTTCCATATGAGTGAGTATGCATCACCTAGGGCACACGAGGAGATGATTGGAACATCACAAATCTATAATAATGCCAGAGAGGGAAATTTAGTTAAATTTGTAAGAGAAAATCCGGAATGTTTGCTTATTTTTGATGAGATAGAAAAGGCACATCTGAATGTTATAAGACAGTTTCTTCAAATTCTCGGTTCCGGTATATTACACAACGTATATCTTGAGGAAGATACCAGTTTTAAGAATACAATCATTATTTTTACATCGAATGTAGGAAAAGAGTTGTATGAAGATAGAAGTGTTAATCTTACTATGCTTCCTGAGAAAGTGATTGTGGATGCAATTCAAAAAGAAAAGAATGCTTTTGATGAACCTGTGCTTCCGTTGGAAATATGTTCCAGAATAGCATCAGGAAATACCGTAATGTTCAATCATTTATCAATTCGTCATTTGGTTGATATGGTTAAAGAAAATTTTGACAAAATTGTGTCAGGCGTGGAAAAAGAGTATAACATTTATATTACATATGCTAAAGAGCTGCCGTTGCTATTTTTATTCAACCGAGGTGGAGAGATAGATGCCAGAGTTGCTAATGGTCAAAGCAGTAAGTTTTTAAAGAATGCAATGTATACACTGATGAGTCAGATAGAGAACAGTAAGATAGATAGCAATGGAATTCGTTCAATTCAATTGGATATTGAATGGAATGAGATGGATACCGAGCTGATAAGTCTGTTTAAGAATAATGAAAAATCAGATGTGTTGGTATTTTCCGACAATGTTGATTTTTTTGACTCTTTTGATGAAGAACAATACCATATTTATCGAGTCTCTACGTTGGAGGAAGCAAAGGAACTTGTTAAGCAAGATATTTCTGCAGTTTTCATTGATCCTTTCTTTGGAACATCAGAGAATGATGAAAGTGTGCTAAGTATTTCTGATTATAATACAGAGGGTGTAAAACTTTTTCATATTCTTGTTGAGATGCAGTCCGGACTTCCAATTTATCTGCTTGAAATGGATAGAGAATTTTCAGAGGTTGATAGAAGAACATTCCTACAAGAGGGCGCAGCCGGTACCATTCATGTTGATACCAAGTATATGGGAAGCTTCAAACGTCAGTTTTGTCAGATTATGGAAGAACTTTACATGGAAAAAGAAAGTCAGACTTTTTCACAACGTGGCTGGGTTGTTGACTTTAATACAAAACAGGAATTGATTGCAAAGGATGGCAAGGTAAAGATTCTTTTCTATAATTTGAAAAAGAGAATGGCAGTGGACGTTGAGAGTAGAGGGTCTATTCTCTCTGATGCGGAAAGACCTAATATTCGATTTGAGGATGTCATAGGAGCAGAGAAAGCAAAGGAAGAATTACAATATTTTGTAAAATATTTGCAGAATCCAAAACGCTTTTTGATGTCTGGTGGACGACCTCCAAAAGGAGTACTTCTTTATGGACCGCCGGGAACAGGTAAGACTATGCTGGCCAAAGCTATGGCAGGAGAATCGGATGTTACTTTTTTACAAACAAGTGCTTCAGAATTTAAAAATCAATATATAGGAGAAAGCGAAGCCAATATTCGCCGAATATTTGCAAAAGCAAAGAAATATGCACCTTCTATCATTTTTATAGATGAAATTGATGCAATAGGGAAGAAGAGAACAGGAGGAGAAAACAGTTCTACAACGGAAAGTATGTTGAATGCATTGCTTACGGAAATGGACGGATTTTCATCTACCGATAGTTCAAAGCCGATATTTGTTCTTGCTGCAACAAATTATGGTGTGGGAGCAGAAAAGAACGGCATTTCAGCGCTCGATGATGCATTAATCAGACGTTTTGATAATAAAATATATGTGGATTTGCCAAAAGAAAGTGAGCGTAAGAAATATATTATGCTTATGCTGAAAAAGAAGGGTATTGATACAGTATCAGAGAAAACGGCACAGAGTATTGCAGAACGTACGACGGGACAAAGCTTGGCTATTCTTCAGAATGTCATTAATTTAGCTCTTCGAAATGCAGTGAAGGAATCTCGTATGGTAGATGATGAAGATCTTTTAACTGCACTTGAGGAATACATATACGGAGAAAAGAAGGAACATAAGCCGGAATATTATAGAGAAGTTGCAATTCATGAGACCGGACATGCTTACGTATCTTATATCGGAGGAGATAAACCTTCTTATATTACCATTGAATCACGTGGTAATTTTGGTGGCTACATGCAATATGCAAATCAGGAGGACGTGACAGGATATACCAGAGAGGAGCTTATTGCAAAAATCAGAACATCCCTTGCAGGAAGAGCGGCGGAACAAGTATTTTTCGGCAAATCGAAATCGCTTAATACAGGAGCAGCAAGTGACCTTGAGCATGCTACAGAATTAGCATGGAAAATGATTTGTACCTATGGTATGGAGGAGGAACAGTTGGTTGTGCTTAGTAAGGTCGATGTCCTCCAATCCACTATGGCTGCCGATTATGTAGCAAAGGTAAATGATATCCTAAAAACAGAGATGAAGAATACCGTTGCCATTATCGAAGAAAATAAAAATAGGATTCAGGAGATAGCCGATGTGCTTGTAAAGGAAAACCGACTTACAGGTGCACAATTTGACGAATTGATGAGTAAATATGACTAGCGTAACAACCTTACTTGAAGTCTGTTTTTGGAAGGCACGTATATATGGAAATGAACTCTAAATTTTGCTATCAAGTAAAATTTAGAGTTTTTTTTGAGGGTTTTACTTTTCACATGGTATGGAACAAGTAGAGGAACAATACAAAATGTATGGGTATGAGTGGTATGACAGAAAATATACAAAACACAATATGATTATTGAACAATTCATTGAATTTATATAAAATAATAGATAGTAGGGTGAAATAGGTTGAAAAATAAACAGACGGAACTGGCGATGGTATGATACTGAGTAGCCAATATGGAGGAAACAGTGAAGAAAGGAATCAAATATGGGTAAATCAGAAACATTACTTAAAATCGATGAATTGCGTGATCGGTATATGAACGGCGATACCAGTGTAACAGACGACTTATACATAAGTGTCAGAGATTACTGTATGCCTCATATCAGAAGAATGGTAAGCAAATATAAGGTGGATGGAGCTGCCGATGATATTGCGCAGGAGTTGATGATTTTTCTTGCAGATGGTGGTATAGAGAAGTACCAGAAAGGAGCTGCTTCCTTTGCAGTATATTGTTCTAATGTAGCTGAGAATAAAACATTAAAATGGATAAGAAGTTATCTGAATCGTTATAAAAAGGAACTCTCTATTACCTTTGACTCTGAGGAGAAGGAGGACGGGGATTTCTTACAGGAGGAAGCAAAGCTTCCTGATTTGGAGACCTTTGATACGCCTGAGAAACATTATATGAACAGGGAATTAAGGGATGAAATCCATGAGGTCTTAATCCTGTATTTGAAGTGCCTGCTAAGTCAGGGAGCAAAACCATATATGACAGTGGGGGTAGGCTATTCAATCGTGCTCTATGCTCTGATGCATCCGAATACGAAGACGCTGAGCTCTCCACAATGGGCATTTGACAAAATGCAGGAGTTTACAGTGCAACACAATGCTGACTGCTTTCTCGATACACTGAATGATATCTATCGCGATTTGGAATTAGTCTGGAGCGATGAGTTTCTGGACAATATGGAAGAAAAGTATAAAGATACAGGGCTTTATATCTGCGATTTGATATTTGGTGAACATTTTGTTACAAAGGATATCGAAAACTGGACCTCCAGATATCGGCAGAAAATGAAAGTAGAAGTAGCTCAAAAATATATGGAATTAGAACTATAGGAGGACGTTGGATGATGAGTGATCATGTACATTTTTCAGCAGATGACTTTGCACGCTACACATCGGACGAAGAGTTAACGAGCGAGTATTTACTTTGGTTTGATGAAAAGAAAGAGCATTTAGATGAATGCGACCTGTGTCTGAAAAGATTGCACAGATATATGTTGGCATTTTCCGTAGCTGAAGATTTCGATGCCAAAGCACTTGTAAAGCTGAACAGGAAGATTCATATGGAGAAAGTATTGGAAAGAGTGAAGGCAGTTGTTACAGGCTTTACCAATATTGCTATGGAAAAGGTATTAGGCTTTACTTTTACGAATCGCAATTACCCTGCGCTTGCTTTTGCAAGAGGAGAAGATGAGAAAAGTCAGCCATACTGGATTGACTGGAGAGAGGATAGCCTTACAGTCAACATGAAGGCACAAAAAGGTCAAACCTATGTCATTGATTTGGAGAAGGACGATCAGGGAAGTCTTAGCTATGATACAAAGTTGGTAAAGGCACAGGATGACCTTATCAGTAGCACATTCGAACGTGGCACAAAGGATACAAAGTATCGTGTGCAAATATTCCCGATAGAAGGAGAGAATGAGAAATGAAGAAGTTTAATAAAATAATAGTAAGTGCATGTCTTATCGTTACTTTTATGTTTCATACTATGAATGTTGAGGCTCAAGATTTAATTGCAGGTTTTGGGGCTGCATTTGATGAATATGGGATTCCGGCTCCGGAACTTGATCCTTTTTTAAAGCTCCCTTTTGCAGTTAATGCGAAACACTATTATTATAAAGAGATATGGGTTGATCGTA
>CAMBAN010000149.1 GCA_945864145.1 uncultured Lachnospiraceae bacterium
CCCTATTTATAAGCATCACAGCGATTTTTTTCTTTTTCAACTGTCAAAGACAGGAATGAACAATAATAGTCAAATTATTTATACATTTTTCATACTAAACCGTTCTATGCTTTTCAATATAAACCGGGAAGGTATCCGTACCATTCACATCCTGTCCAACGGAAATAGTTACCTTTTTGTCTGTGATGACATATTCTACACGAGCGCCTGCTTCTACAACCGTATCCTGCATGAGGACACAATTCTTCACCTTTGCTCCTTTTTCTACACGAACCCCTCTAAAAAGGATACTGTTTTCCACTTCCCCTTCAATGACACAACCGTCTGCTGCCATGACATTTTTCACTTTTGCACCATTCATATATCTGGTCGGATTGTCATCACGGATTTTTGTATAAATCGGACTTGGCGAGAAAAGTGCATCTACGTTCTTTTCGTCCAGCATCTTCATATTTTCCTGGAAATAAGTCCTCGTACTCAAGATATGTGCTACATAGCCCTTATGGTGATAGCCCTGTACCTTCAGGTCGTTGAGGTGAGGCGCTATGATATCTCTCTCAAAATAAGTATAACCATTGACATACGCATCTCTGATTTGCTCGATTAACCTTTCTCTTTCCATAATATAGATGTTCAGAGAAATATTCTGCAATCCTTTATCCTTAGAATTGACTCTGATTTCCTTCACACGCCCTGTTGTATTTAGCCCAAGCGTATAATACAAATCCTTTTTTGTGACATCTATGTCAAGAATACTCTGTGGAATTTCTTCCCTGGTATAGGCAATCGTTACATCTGCTCCACTTTCAATATGCTTTTCAATGAAATCCTTAAAATCAAAATTGATAACGATATTTGTATCAGCCATGATAACATATTTTTCCTTCTGTCCCTTTAAGAAGTCCAAAATACTTGCCATCGCCTCTACACGTCCGTTATAAACCTTAACCGTTTTCTGTGCAAATGGAGGTACGATATTTAACCCTCCATTTTTTCTGGTAAGATCCCACTCTCTTCCTGAACCAAGATGGTCCATCAAAGAATGATAATTTTTACGGACAATCAGTGAGATATTATCAATGCCGCAATTTACCATGCTGGATAGTAAAAAATCTACAATTCGATAACGACTGGCAAACGGAATGGATGCCATAAGTCGTTCACTGACAAGATCCGGTACTAAGGAATCATAGCTGTTTGGAAATAATACGCCTAATGCGTCTGCGTTTGAATTTACCATACTTCTGTTCCCCCCTCTACATCCTCACTTACCATAGCCTTTGGTCCGATAACAGCCTTGCTGCCTATCGTTACATCAGAACCGACAGTTGCTACACCTTTATTTTTACCATCAGGCATCGCACCTACAACGGCGTCCTTTTCAATAGTAACATTTTCAGCAACGATACAATGCTTTACCACAGCTCCTGCCTTGATGACACTGCCACCCATGACAACAGCATCTTCTACCACAGCTCCACGCTCTACCGTAACACCCGCAAACAAAATAGAGTGTTTGATATTACCATCTACATGACATCCATCTGTAATCATACAGTTTTCAAGTACCGCATGCGAACCGATACGATGTCCTGTCATACCACTGTTTCTACTGTAAATACGCCAATCCTCATCAAAGATATTGATACCACTGTTTTCCGGGTCCAACACTTCCATATTTGCTTCCCAAAGGGAGGAAATGGTTCCTACATCCTTCCAGTATCCATGGAAATGATAAGCATACATATTTCTGCCGTCCTTTAACAGCTTCGGAATAATATCATTTCCAAAGTCATTCGAAGATTTCGGGTCTGCTTCATCCTCTATCAGATACTTTTTCAAAATATCCCAATTAAATATGTAGATACCCATAGAAGCCAAATTGGATTTTGGCTCCTTGGGCTTTTCCTGAAATTCTGTAATTCTGTCATTTTCATCTGTTACCATTAAACCAAATCTGGATGCCTCTTCCCATGGAACTTCCATGACTGCTACACTAAACTCCGCATTCTTTTCCTTATGGAATCTTAAGAAGTCACTGTAGTCCTGCTTACATATCTGGTCGCCGGATAAAATAATGACATATTCCGGGTCATATCTTTCAATAAAATTGATATTCTGGTAAATCGCATTGGCAGTACCCTTATACCAGTCTGAACCGGACGCTTTCTGATATGGGGGAAGTACATGTACCCCTCCATGTAATCTGTCCAAATCCCAAGGCTGTCCGTTTCCAATATACTCGTTCAAAACCATAGGCTGATACTGTGTTAAAATACCCACCGTATCAATTCCTGAATTCACACAGTTTGATAACGGAAAGTCTATAATACGATATTTCCCACCAAATGGAACTGCAGGCTTTGCAAGTTTCTGCGTCAATGTATAAAGACGAGAACCTTGTCCGCCGGCAAGGAGCATTGCTATCATTTCCTTTGCCATTTCACTTTCCCCCTTTTATGCTTTGTATTTCTTTGTTTATATGCAAATTGTACTATAGTTTTTATAAAAATGGAATAGTTTTGTGCAAAATAATCAATTTTTATGTTGACTTGATTTCATAAACTGCTGCTTTAATTCTAATAATTCCTTCATCAGCCTTAACACATAATAGAGTAATGCTCTGACCTCAAATTCTTCTCTCTTTTTTGGAAGTGCTTCCTTTTGCAGCTCTTCGAAAAGCTTTTCCAGCTTATCTAAAAGCTCTGTACAAGGATTTTCCTTTGCATATTCTCTATCTACCTGTTCTATAAATTGAGTTACTTTACAAAGTGGCGTCGTATTTTCCAATTGTTTCATTTCCAATATCTGTACAATCGTTTTATACATTTCTTCTAAAACCATTCTTTGTTTCTGGCGCATAGCAATATAATCCATCTGATAGGAAGAAGTCTTTGTCAATGTGTTATTAAAATTCGCAAGGGCACATTGTTGTGCCTTGGCTATTTTTTCATCCAGGCTAAAAAAACAAGCACCGTCATATCCGGTGCTGTCATGTGACGTCAGCCTCACTGACATTTTGTGCAAAATTTCCTTTATTTGAACATCTACTTTTTCTGCCAAAAATGCAAACTGATTGTCATCCTTTCTAAGAAGCATATTGGCAACAATACCACAGCCTGTTCCCAATATAAATAGCGACAGTTCATTGATAAGCAGCTCCGGTGACATTTCTCCCGCTGTCAGAAAATGAGAAATCAAAACAGAGTCCATGGCAATCGCCTCAGGCCATCCAAACCTGAGGCAAATAAATGCAAAACAAACAATATAGCAGCCAAATGCAACAAGTCCAAATCCAAAGCAGTGATAGAAAAACGCTGCCAATAACAGCGCACATAGGAATGCCAAGCCTCTGTTGCATGCAGTTTTTAAAGTCTCTTTTTTGCTGTTTCCTATGCTTAGTATTGCAATAATACCTGCTGTTGTATAAAACTGTAGCTGAAACACCCAGGCAAGTACAATTGCAACCATACATGCTCCACCGATTTTTATTGCTTTTTTCACTCTAATCCTCTTTTCTGATAGCTATCAAGCTAATTTTTCACACTATCCTCATTTCTTAAAGAAAAGGTAATTGATATCAGGTCCAATTCATTTGGTTTATAAACCATTTTAATGAAATGATTTGGTCCTGTAAAGCCATCTATATGACTCTTATAGGTACAAACTTCTCCGTTTGTTCCTCGTAAAGAATGAGTACCCTGATAAGTATTACTGATATAAACAGATACCGGAATCTGAGCAAGCTCACCGGACTGTGTACGATAAGTGACAGCTATGTCATATTTATATTTATCCTGCAGGGTCAAGCCAAAAAGGATACCCTTTTTATTCAGCATCTGTGGATGCTCGGAAAGCTTAATTTCCAATGGTTTAAAATCCTGTGGAAAGGTAAAGCATGCAAAATCATCTAAAGACACCTGTTCCTGTGTACCTTCTCCTACCTGTGAAGTGCCTTCCTGCTTTTTTATCATTCTTTCCAAAGCAGGCGATTGTAATGCAAACTGCAAAATATTTTTTACATTTCTCTGCAGCATTGCCCTTGTAATGCGTCCGGCTTTTAATTCCTTCTTTAAGTCATCTATCTCGTTTTCAGCCACTGTATCCTGGCAAAGCATAAAAATATCATTCTGAGCCATGACCATTGGTGCATGAATCGTCTTATCCGGCTTTTCTCCATACCAGTTAGATACTGCCCACCAGTCTGTCATCACGATACCTTTATATCCCCAGTCACGTCTTAAGATAGTTGTGCAAAGATCATAGCTTCCTGCTGTCCATAAACCGTTTACCTGTCCATAGGTGGTCATGACAGACCTTGCATTTCCTTCCTTTACTGCAATCTCATATCCACGAAGATAAATTTCTCGTAATGCTCTTTCTGAAACAACCGCTTCCACCTTCAGACGACCTTTTTCCTGATTGTTTGCGCAAAAATGCTTAATGGTACCGGTAACATCATGCTTATGCATAGCTCTTAACTGTGCCGCACACATTCTGCCTGTCAATACCGGATCTTCTGAAAAATATTCAAAATTTCTACCGTTTAACGGATGTCTGTGGATATTGATACCAGGTCCAAGCAGCGTATCTATTTTATTATCACGAAGCTCTTCTCCTACAAAATCAAACAATTTTTCTGTTAAAGCTTCATCAAAAGTACTTCCAATCAACGTACCATTTGGTAATGAAAATGCTTCTGTACCACAGTCCATACGAATACCGGAAGGACCATCTGCACAACACATAGCAGGAATACCCATTTCCTGTAATCGAGGCGTCAGTCCACCAAAAGCACCTGCTGTCCCCGGTGTTACCTTCATACTGCACATACCTTCTCCACGTGCCATGTGCATCAGATCATCATCTGTCAGCTGTGCAATAAAACGGTCTATGGAAATCTCACCTTCTAATACCTGTTTTAACTGATACCTCTCAGAAAAATCCTGTGGAATTTCTGCGAAATCACAGATTTCCTTTTCCTTTCTATATGGCTCACCCTTTAAAAGTTCCCTGGTAAACCGGTAACCATTCTCTGTTTCCTGTAAATGCAGTCTTTCATAGCTGTCTATTGGAGCATAGGCTTTTGTACAAACATCCATTACTTCAAAAATATTGTTCCAACAGCCTACCGCTCTTGCTTCCTCCACATTTGCACCTGCATAAATCTGATAAGTACCTTCCTCTAAAACAAAGCATGATGCATGCCCTGTTTTTCCACTTTCATCAAATGATGCAAAATAGGCCTTCGGACATACAATCTGCAAGGTTTCTTCTTCAAGTGGTGCAAGCTCTTTTGTTTTTGCAAAGCCGGCAAGGACACGTAATGGTTTATCCAGCTTTCCCTGTGGTGCTTCTACATAGACCTGCACAACCTCTTTTCCAGCAACGTCACCTGTATTCTTTACTACAGC
>CAMBAN010000150.1 GCA_945864145.1 uncultured Lachnospiraceae bacterium
GAGTTATATATTGCTTGATCAGAATCTCCTATTTTTATTACGACACAACTTGCTGCATTAAATATCGCATCTATTGCTTGTCTTTGAACATCATCACAATCCTGATATTCATCAATAAATACATACTGAAATCGTGACGAAAACAGAGCCGTATATGTTTCAGGCAAATTATGTATAGCAGTTGTTGCATAGTAATAGGCATCCCTGTATTTCATTATACCTTCATTTTTAAGCAAATCATGAATTAATAACTTATACTGCTTAGCAGATACTTTATCTGCACCAGCCAAAGCTTGTCTTTGTTTTCCTATACAAAGAGCACCATCTTCCCGTAAGTACAATGCTTGAGTATGTTCAATCCGCTCTGTAAATTGCCCACTATTTTTATAATTATTATTTGCCACATATTCAAGAGCACTGTACTTTTTATTATTTTGCATTCTGTTCAGCATATGCTGTGCATAAGTAAAATCATCAACCGCTTGTACATTTCTCCCTGTAATATTTCGCAAATAAGGCATCGTCACAAACTTATCGACAAATGACTGAATTGTACCAATATAATTTGGATAGCTAAGAAGCTTATCAGCATAATCTGAAAGTCTTTTCTCGATTTCATTTACAGCAACATTGGTGTGTGATAGAACACAAATCCCTGCACCGCTTACAAATGGCATTCTATCAGCTAATAGCTTCAATTTTGCAAGAAGAACCGTTGTTTTTCCGCTTCCCGGACAAGCCGAAACATCAGTTGAATGCCAACAACGCATAACATCTCTTGCATCCTCTGAAAAGTGTGCTCCGGCTGGCAAAAGAAGTCTCTCCGTCGATTCAATATCCTTATTGGAAATTTTCCATTCTATCATAGACTTCCCCCTTACCTACACTGTTTCTCCTGCTGCATATTTGATAGCTTTCACTATATAACTCAAAAATTGATCTCCCTCAATTTTAGACTTCAATTCAAACTTTTTTTTATCATCTATTTTCAGTCTATATAAATCAAGATCAAACATCTTTTCTTGTTTAAGATTCTCTGGAATTACTGATATTTTCCACCGAAGAAATGAGGCAAAACATTGAGCAACAATAGCCTTCAAACCACTTTTTCCATCCTTATCAAGCATCAAATCATAAATTTGATATGCTTTTTTCCACAGAGGTAGTGTATGCCACTGCTCCTCTTCTTTTTCCATCTCTTGATTAGCCTCATTGATTTTTTCATCGGTCAGTGCGATATAATCTCTTGCGTTTAAAATTTTCTTTCCATAGTGAACTGATTTATGAAACTCCTCTGAAAGGCAACTCATAGCAATACAATATTCCAATGTCCATCGTGGAGAGGTAAATCCTCGAACTGAACCATTGGTATATTTTTCATTATTTTCTTTTTCTTTCTGTGTGGATTCAGATTCCTTTTCGTTGAAAATTTTTTCATTGGTATCTTTGTCGATATCATACGGTCTCACATCACAATCTGTAATAACTGAAACTGGAATGCCAATACCTCTTCCATCTTTTCTTATCATAATTCCGCTATATCGAAGAAACGCTGTACTACCTACATTTACGACAGATACTCCATATTTTTCCAATGGATAACCTAAAATATCGGCAATTACCGGAACAAGAATATTTTCCGCATCACCTTCCACCATTATAATGCCTTTGGCAAAAAATAAATTAGCCTTTGTTGAATCAAGAAAACGCTGAAGGAACAGATAATCACCTTTTTGGAGTGCGGTATTTCCCTCTGCTAGATCATAGCCAAAACCATTTTTCATTAAAATAAGATTCTTAAGATTAATCTTCGAAGCAAGGATTGGACTATGCGTGGATATGATAATCTGCACATCATTCTCATTATATTCATTTTGTAGAAAACTAATCAATCTAAGTTGAGCCTGCGGATGCAAATGAGCTTCCAACTCCTCAATAAGAGCCAGTTTTATCCCTCCATCAGAATCATCCTTAAGAAGCAACAATTCTGCAGCAATAAATAGCAAATTTAATTCTCCTAATCCCGGGTTAAGTTCTGGAGCATTTAATGATAGAGATTCAAGTATAGCTTTAAGTTGCATATTCGACATTTTCAACTCTGCATTACTAGCTTGTCCCTTATCATTAAAAGCCTCCAAATTATCTCGTATTGTTTGAAGAATAAACTTTCCCTCTTCATCTTCCAAAAAGAAACTTTCTATGTCTGCATTTGCATCTTTAAAGATATTCAAAATTTTATGATCCTTCTTATCCTTAAAAACAGGATGATTTAAAAGAATTTGTGAAATTCTAGAGCTTCGTCCAGAACTCATTTCACGTTCAGCATCACGAAGCGGTTTCAGATAAACAGCTTTCAGCAGGTCTCGTGCTTTTCCATCAATTGATATACCAGCGTCTACATCACCAACACGTAATTCTTGAAAAATTTTGTTTCCTTCCTTCCACGCACGATAATGCAATTCAAGCGTGTATTCTACTTTTTCATCATTCTTTTTGAACAACAAATACTCAATAAAATTCTTTGCTTCATTCTGATTAAACTCTGTAATCGTACAGTCAATCTTAAATTCAGAACAAGCTTCACCATCAATAGGTTTATAGAAATCTTCCTCTACTGGTCTGATATATTCATTACTCTGCGTTAAAAGAACCAACTTAAGTGCATCAATCACTGCTGTTTTTCCAGAATCATTCTCTCCAATCAAAGCATTTAGTCCTTTATGAAAAGTGATTTGCAAACCTGGAATTCCATCTACCGATTTGAATCTTCGGAAATTATATAATTTTAATTCAGACACGATCATATGCTTTCCTCCACTCTCTTTGATCAATAATTTGATAATGCAAAACTCCAATACTATCTGTTCCGTTTTATAAGTACACTCTATTTTATATTCAGCACACTTTTTCACTACAATTTATTTGTTATTCGTTTCTTCTATAACTATACCACAATCATATCCCTTTTCCTACCTCTGTGGAAACTCCATCTTAAATTTATACTGTGAACCCTTGATTTCTTTTCCGTCTTTGGTATAAGAAAAATCTTCGATACTCTCCGGGATCAGATATGCATCATAGTTTCCTTTTTTGCCTTTTAACCCTTTAACCAGTATCTTTTTTCCTGCCAGCAAGCTCTTTACCTGCGCATCGGAAAGCTGTATGCCTAATGCCCTGCTTACATTCATGCCGCATTTATTTTTACAGTAAGCTCCAAATTTGCCTTTTACCACATCGCCGCCACACTTCGGACACGTTCCAAATACTTCCTGCGTATTTCCTGCACCAAACATATTTTTCTGCTCGTCACTGACACTGTGATAGGTTTTTACAAGGTCACTTACCATAGCCTTAATTTCCGCCATAAACTGCCCGGCAGACACTTCTCCTTTGGATACCTGTGTCAGCTCATTCTCCCAATCTGCAGTCAGTTTCGGGGATTTCACAACATCCGGCAGCACTGTGATTAGCTTCACACCATCCTCTGTCGGGATCATCTGTTTTTTCTCACGCTTTACAAAACCGTCCTTTACCAGCTTTTCAATAATGTCTGCTCTTGTGGCAGGTGTACCAAGTCCCTTACGCTCCACATCATCGTCCATATCTTCACTTCCGGCTCTTTCCATTGCAGATAAAAGGCTGTCCTCGGAAAGATTTTGTCAAGGGTAGTTAAGAAAAATCTTCACTGTTTATGTCATGTAATATCAATCTGTTAATCTTATCCGTCATGGTTTCCCTGCTCGTTTTACTGAAATGAATTGCCACATTGTAGGTGGTTCTTCCGATTTTCTTTTTGATATGCGGACACTGTTCTTTGTCCGTTGTCTGCTTTTCTGTCTGTTCCATAATTCTCCTTTTCCCAACGTAAAAAGGTGCATGAAATCCTTTCTGTTTTCCATGCACCTTACGCTGTGGTTAAATTGTGTTTTCGTGTTTCTTATCCCGGTTCTGCTCCCTTGCCTGCTCGTCCGCTCTCTGCTGTGCTTCCATTTCCCTGAGATTGCCTTTGAAAACGGAAAGCCTTGCAAGGTCGGTAGCAACCCTACTGCTATTTCTCTGTATCTGCTCCTGCTGTGCCAACACCTCCGCTAACTGCTTATCAATATATGGCTTTGATATTTTCATATTTTCTGGCATGACTGCCTTTACCCTGTCACGATATATCGCATAGTTTTCAAGCTCTGTTTCATGCTTTTTCTTAAAGGAATTTTTCCTCAATCCGCTTAATGCCTGGTACTGTTTCATGACTGGCTGATACTGCTTGTAATCGTCATAGTCAGATACCGCCTGCGTCCACTTCTCATAACGCACACTTAACTCTGAAAGTTCTGCCCTGCAATTCTCCAACACCTCCGTCTGCTTTTCCTCAAACGCCCTCATATCTTCCCATGTTTCAAGATGGTTTGTGTCAAGCAGCTTTGCAAGCTGTTCCACATTGCCCAGAAGCCGCTTGTCTTTAAATCTCTGTACATAAGGAAAAATCGGTCTTACAACCATTTCTGTCCTTTGTTTCTGCAATATCTCCAATGCGGTCTGAACCTCTGATTTTTGTTCCGGTACGGAAGGATTGATGGATGGATTGATAGATTGAATGTCATCCCTTTCTGTCCGGCTTTTCCTCTCAAAAACAAATCTAAAAACTCCCTTTTTCAGTTCCTCTTTGAGTTCAGAGATAAATCCATAAATCTTCATTATCATGGCATTGTATTTCCCGATTGCACGATTGATATTGCCCCTTTCTGTCCGGATGCCTTTTCGTTCCAATGCACTTGCTCTTTCCCCTAAATGAATGGTCGGAATAAGAGGTATCCCTCTGTCCTTATAGGAACGTGGATCAACACGCTCGGCTATGCCTGCTTTTTCATTGGTGGCATTGATAACCTCCGCAATGGCATTTCTCCATTCCTTCGCCTTGCCTTTCTCATTCCAGTCAATCACATTTACTTTCCGGCTTTTATAGCCTTTTCCGCTGGCATTGGGTATCCGGTTACCGTCTGCGTCAAGGACATACTCTTTTCTTGATTTTGCTCCCCATGTACCATCCTCATTGAGAGGTCTGAGGGTAAGAAGGATATGGATATGCAGATTAGGCTGTCCTTTATCGTTGTACGAACGATGAATACCATAATCTGCACACATTCCCTTATCTACAAACTGCTCTTTGATAAAACGCTCCATGACCTGCCTTGCGGTGGCTTCGTCCCACTCATTGGGCAGGGAATATTTCAGGCTCCTTGCAAGCTGGGCATTCTTCGCTTTCTCGTTCTTTTCTACAGAGTTCCATAATACTGCCCTGTCTGCAAATTCCGGTGGTGCGTGTTCCGGCAGAAGCACATCTGCACCGACTAAATCCTCTTTGGCAGTTCTGTTATAGGTCATGCCATAATAATCACTGTAAAGGGATG
>CAMBAN010000151.1 GCA_945864145.1 uncultured Lachnospiraceae bacterium
TCATTATCGACAATTATCGATGTACTACTTTCTTGAAAAGTAACCACTTTCAATATAGAAAGATCCAACTGCTTTTTATAAAAACTGTGCAAACACCGATGCACCTACCACTGTCAGTAAGCCTGCTACTGCAATAGACAATCCGGAAATTGCACCTTCTGTTTTACCCATTTCATTTGCCCTTGCAGTACCAATCGCATGAGATGCAGTTCCCAGTGCTACCCCTTTTGCAATTGGCTCTGTAATTTTAAATACTTTACATATGGTTTCTGCAATCATATTTCCCAAAATACCGGTAATGATAATAACTGCAACTGTTAAGGTCACATATCCGCCAAGCTCCTCTGACACACCGATACCGATGGCAGTTGTGATGGATTTTGGCAATAATGTCACATACTCTTCATGACTTAGTTGTAATATAGCCGCCATGGCAAACACACACAACAGACTTGTCAGTACACCTGATAAAATGCCAAGCAAAATCGCCTTATAGTTTTTCTTTAGTAATGAAATCTGCTCATATAAAGGAATCGCAAGGCATACTGTAGCAGGTGTCAGCAAATAGCTGATGTACTTTGCTCCTTCTTCATAGACCTCATAATCTATGCCTGTCACCGACAACAGTAAAATAATAACAATGATTGATATTAAAAGTGGATTAAAAACAGGGAGCTTACATTTCTTATTCAGTAATACACCAAGACCATATGCCAAAAGACTAATGATTACTCCAAAAAATACGGATGCTTCTATAAAATCAGTCATGGTCAACCTTCTTTCCTTTGATAATACGCTGTGTCACACGCCCTGAAACCGCCATGACCAGCACAGTAGAAACAACGGTTATCAGAATATATGGAACAAGTAATGGAGCAAGTACGTCAAAAGCCTCCATAAGTCCTACTCCTGCCGGAATAAACATCAGTGGCATTATCTCTATCATAAAATGTCCCGTTTCCTTTACCGATTCATAGGGAATAATCTTCGCACATAATCCGACAAGCATCAGAAGTAATCCATAAATACTTGCAGGAATTGGCAGTGGAATAAAATGATGGCAAAGCTCTCCCAGGAAAGAAACCAGGATAATTACAGCAAATTGTTTGATATATTTCAATTTTTTCATCTCCTCTTTTGCTTTCTATCTCATGCCATTATATATCTGCCCCCAAATCCCGTCAACTTCCTAAACTAACACAATTTTGCTTACATTTACTCCTAAACAGCTCTCGTTTCTATATAAAAAGTCACAGACTGTAATCTGTTGTTCAATCGCTCCGATGTCATGAATCAACTTCGTAAAAAATAATATGAAATTATATGTTTTATATCGTCTTATCTTCCTTTCCTCCCAATATGCGTTTTTGTTTGAAAAAGTAATAAATCGATATTGCAACTGCGCATATAATCCAGCTTATTGGATAACAGAGTGAAATTTGTTCCAGAGTTCCATTTGGAATGATGAAAAATATCCAGATAACTCTGAATGCACAAATTCCCACGATAGAAATAATCGTAGTAACCAAAGTATATCCTTCCGCACGTAATGCGCCTTCAAAAATTTCAATAAATACAAACAGAATATATGCCGGTGATATAATACGTACGCACCTCATACCAATTTCAATAACTGACACATCTGCCGTAAATATTTTAAAAAGTACACCTCCATACTCTACCATGATGAAGCTCATAAAAACAGCAACACAGGAAGCCATTGCCATACAGACACCGGTTCCCCTTCTTACCCGCTTCCATTTACCTGCACCAAAATTCTGTCCTACAAAAGTAGTCACTGCAATGCCAAAGGAACCATTTATCATCCAAAACAGACAATCCAGTTTTCCATATGCTGCCCAGGCTGCTATCGTATCTACACCATAATCATTTATTGCTGTCTGAATAATCATATTGGAAATCGCATACATGGAAGACTGAATACCTGTCGGTATGCCAATAAGCAATATTTTTTCAAGCGTACTCTTACTTATTCTTATTTTACCAGGCTGCAGCTTCATGCCCTCTGTATACTTCATTAGTGTAACAGTCACCAATACGGTGCTGAATGCCTGAGAAAGCAAGGTTGCAATTGCAACACCACTGACGCCCATCCCGAATCCCAATACAAACAGCAAATCTAATGCAATGTTGATAAAGGAACATATTATCAGGAAATAAAGAGGTCTTTTTGAATCACCGATTGCTCGCAAAATGGAGGCACCCATATTATATAGAAAAACAAAAATCAATCCTGAAAAATAAATTCTGACGTAAAGGACAGATTGTTCCATCAATTCCTCTGGTGTATTCATAAGCTCCAGAATAGCTGGTGCTATCAGAACACCAAAAATACTGAGGAAAATTCCTCCTGCAATACCAAAGCCATAAGAGGTATGTAATGCTTCATCCAGTTTTTTACTGTCTTTTGCCCCATAATACTGAGAAATAATAACAGAACCTCCTTCTGTCAGACCTGTAAAAAATCCTACTATTAAATTTATCAAAAGAGAGGCAGACCCACCCACGCAGGATAATGCTTCTTTTCCTGCAAAACGTCCAACAATAACTGCATCTACTGTATTATAAAGCTGTTGAAAAAAAGTTCCTATTAAAATAGGAAAGAAAAAAAGAAGAATTTGTTTCCAAATTACTCCTTCTAAAATACCGTTCGTCTTTGTACTTTGATTTTCCATATGTAACTGTTCTCCCTTTCCTCACCTATTATATAGTGGTTCCCTCGGCTCGTCAACGCATATATTCTTTTTCCTTTCAAACTGTCCTTTAAAAAATAATAGAAATTGAACATTTTTAAATGCATAATTTTAGTCTACTGTATAGTATGAAAAATAAGAGTAAAAGGACATTTTCATATATGAAAAAAATTGCATTAATTAATGATTTATCCGGATTTGGCAAATGCTCACTGACAGCAGCTATCCCTGTTGTTTCTGTCATGGGCATCCAGGCCTGTCCCTATCCTACTGCCGTACTGTCATCACAAACAGGCTTTCCCAGCTTTTATTGTGATGATTTCACAGACAGAATGGATTACTTTACTGATGAATGGAAAAAACTTTCCGTCACTTTTGATGGTATCTGCTCCGGGTATTTGACAGGTCCGCAACAAGTAGAAAAGGTATTGCGCTTCTTAGACGCCTTTCAAACAGAGCATACTATTTATCTTGCCGACCCGGTTATGGGTGACAACGGCAGACACATCAAAGCTTATACGAAAGAGCTTTTATATGGCATGCGAACACTTTGTGAACGCGCCACTATTTGTACACCAAACTTAACTGAGCTTTGCTTACTGACCGAAACCGATTATGACAAGCTTGTCAGTTTTTCTGATAAGCCGGACTTTTTGCAGCGTATTCATGATGCTGCACAGATGCTTTTAGAAACATCAAAAACATCAAAAACGATACTCATAACAGGTATTTTACGTAAGCATGAAAATCAGACTTTTATTGGAAATCTCACTGTTTCCTCTAAGGACAGTCAATCAGATTTCTATTATGAAACGCCATATACAGGCTGTGGTTTTTCCGGTACAGGAGACTTATTTGCGTCCGTCGTTTGTGCAAGCTTAGTACAGGGCTTGCCTGCAAAGGATGCTGTCAAAAAGGCAGTTGACTTTTTACAACCGGCCATAGAAGAAGCCACTGTAGCAAAAATCCCCCCAAATCATGGTGTGAATTTTGAAAAATACTTATACAAATTATTGTAAGAAACGAAAGGATAGTTACACTATGGAAACAAAATCTCTTGTAAAAACAAATACAACATCTTCTAAAGTAAAGCTTTTAACTGTTACCGGTCTTTTTGCAGCTATGATTACTGTCATGACTGCTTACATCTGCCACATTCCTACCGGTACAAATGGCGGATACATCCACTTTGGTGACTCTCTGATTTATTTAGCTGCAGTTCTGCTTCCTACACCGTATGCACTTGCAGCTGCAGCAATCGGCGGTGGTATGGCTGACCTCTTAACTGCACCTATGTGGGCACCTGCTACTATCATCATCAAGATGTTGATTACCATTCCGTTTACCAACAAATCAACAAAAATCATTACACCAAGAAATGTCATTGCTACTATCATTGCCTATTTCATTTCAGGCTTAAGCTACTTCCTTGCTGAATACATTCTATTTGGTACCTGGTCTGCTTTGTTTGCTTCTATGGCAGGAAGTCTGATTCAGTCAGGTGGCAGTGCAATCTTCTTTGTGATTTTTGGTCTTGCCTTAGATAAAGTACATGTAAAAGCAAAAATCGCAAATATGCTTCAATAATACATCTTTTTTAAAGGAGAAAAAACATGGCAGCTATTTTATACACCTATAAAAATCAGGTTTATGCCAATATCACGAACCGCTGTGATTGCAGTTGTACCTTCTGTGTCCGTTCCGAAAAGGATTCTGTTGGCGATGCCGATACCCTGTGGCATAAGGTTGAGCCTACCTTAGAGGATATCAAAGCAGCAATTGATGCTTTTGATTTTACCAACTTTGATGAGCTTGTTTTCTGTGGCTATGGAGAACCTACCTGCGCATTAGAAAATCTGCTTGCAACGGCTCACTATGTCAAACAAAAAATGGATATCAAAATCCGTTTAAACACAAATGGTCTTGGCAATCTGTATCACAAGAGAAATATTGTTCCTGAGCTTGCAGAAGTCATTGACAATGTATCTATCAGTTTGAATGCACCTACTGCTGAAAAATACCAGGCAGTAACCAGACCGCAGTTTGAAAATGCTTTTCCTGCCTTGCTTGATTTTGCGTCTCTTTCTCAGAAAGCTTTTGCTCATACACAGCTTTCCATTGTAGACGTATTACCTGCAGATGAAATTGCTGCCTGTCAAAAAATCGCAGATGACCGTGGCATTTATTTAAAAATCAGAAAATATGCATAAAAAAGCGGTTATGACATCAGGTAGCTTTTGCAATGCTTACGCAGGGAAATCAAATGCAACAAAGTACACTGAAACTCTTACAGTAAAATCTAGATTATCACTGTTTTTTGCGTTATAATACAATCTGAATCTCACAGAAAGGACTATGATACCATGAACGAACTGTACCAAATGATTGAAGAAAAAATCAAGGCCTCTGGATACCCACGTCAGATTTCCGGCGCAGATGTTTACTCTGATATTTGTGATCAGATTGAAGATAAGGAAAACGGCACCTATGTTCTGTTATCCAAATTTGACGAAGACGTTGTTTTTGAATACACGGTTACCATTATGGAGGAAGAATTTAATCTCGGACTTATGACCATGAGAACACCGGAAGGCGTTTTCACAGTAGATTTTGATGCATAAAAAGGGGCTGTGAAAAAATGAGAAATCATTTTTTCACGCCCCTTCCTTTTACCT
>CAMBAN010000152.1 GCA_945864145.1 uncultured Lachnospiraceae bacterium
ACGTGCAGATTTAGGCTAGAGGAGGATATGTATGGAATTATTGACTTTAAAACAAATATGCGAATCAATAGGTGTTTCAAGACGAAGCATTCAGTGTTATGAAAAGGCGGGATTAATGATGCCATCAGACAAAAACAAGTACGGTCATTTGCTATATGACATACATGCAATGCATAGAGCAGAGAAGATTAAGTTCATGCAGGAGCTGGGGTTCAAATTGAGAGAAATCAAAGAAATCATAGATGCGCCAAGTGCTGTGATAAAGGAGGCGCTTGAGCAACGCATTAGTGAGCTTGAAAAGGAGACCGCCAGATTGGATCAGATTATCAAAGAGGCAACCGAGTATATTGAAACATTAAGGTGACTGAAATAAGAAGGAGGATTCTATATTATGAACAAGACAAAATTGATGCGTTATCCGGTGTTGATAACAATAATAGGTGCGATATTGCTGTTGTTAATGCTTCTATTTCCTTATGCTTCGGCTACGGAAGATTATGAAGAGCGACTTATGAAGTATGCGGATGAGATGTATGTGGAAGAAATCGGTATGACAAATGCGGATGCAGTGGATATATCATTGCTTGAATTTGGAAGAATGTATGCAGAAGCAGTCAGACAGGGACTTCATAAAGAAATGAGCATTGCCTGTATAGCCATTATCAGCATTTTTACAGGATGTGCGGTACTTACATTACTGATGACCTTGATTAAGAAGCCGATAGGTATCATTATTTTTGATTTATTGACTATGGGAGCATTCTGGATTATTTGCTTTGACTTTGAAGATAGAGGTGTGATTCCGAGTAGTTCATTTGACTGGGGAATTGTGTATTATCTAGTATACGGAATTGGCGTAATAATCTTTGCAGGGGCTGTATGGTTATTCATTGAAAAGAGAAAAGCAAAGAAATTAGCAAAAGCTGAGCAAAATGATATTGTTCAAGAGTAGGAGGGGCTTATGAGAAAAAAATTATTGATAATGTTTATGGCGGCTTGTATGATAGTATCTCTGGCAGCTTGTGGAAACGGTGAAAATAGTGATAAGAAAACAAGTACATCAGAGACAGTTGTGGAAAATGAAGCAAATGATGAAACAGAGATTTCAGAAGATTCCGGTATAAAAGTGGAGGAAAAGGATGAAACACAGGAGCAGAGTAAGGTGGATGAGCAACAGACCTCCAATCAGGACTTAACGATAGATGCAGAATATGCAAATTTGCCGGAATCCCAAGGCTTTGAATTTGAGAGTAATGGGGATGGAACATGCACTCTTACAAAAATTGGCACATGTAACGACACTGATATTGTAATCCCGGAAAAATCTCCGGCAGGCGATATGGTTACTATGATTGCAGAATATGCTTTCTACGGAGCAGAGGATATTAACAGTATTGTGTTTGCAGGCAGAACGCTGGAACTGGACAAGAAAGCTTTTCAGTCCTGTGAGACTGAGAAAATAGTAATTACCGGATGCGATATGGTAATTGGAGAAAATACATTTTCATACTGTGAGGATGTAACAGAAGTTATTATCAGCGGTAGTAACATTGAAGTTGAAACATATGCTTTTTATGATACCGGAAAAGATATGAATGTAAAAATCATAAACTGTACCGGAGTTTTGGATGAAAAGGCATTCCAGTCATGCGGTATTGGAGATTTGAATATTAATGATAGTACATTAGAGCTTGGCGAAAATGTATTCTCCTACTGTGAGGATCTGACAGCTGTTGCCTTTGACAGTAGTACTGTTGAGATTGGTACATATGCTTTCTACGATTCAGGTGATGATGCAACAGTAACTTTTTCAAATTGTGGACTGGATATAGATGATAAGGCATTTCAGAGTTGTGGCATAACTGCATTGAATATTTCCGGTAGTGAGACGGTTATGGGAGATAATGCATTCTCATATTGTGAAGATTTGACGGATGTTATCATCGGTGTAGGTAATACGGAAATCGGCACATATTCCTTCTATGATTGTACATCACTTGAAAATGTATCTATCGCAGCAGATTCTGAGGATGACAGCCTTTCACTTGTTATCGACGATAAGGCGTTCCAAAGCTGTTCCGTGCAGAATGTGGTAATTGGTCGTGGCAATGTGGAACTTGGAGACAATGCATTTTCATACTGTGAAAATCTTGTGGGTGTGGAAATCAAGGGTGTATTATTGGATATCGGGGATTATGTATTCTATGAGTGCCCGGCGGAGTTGGTTATCAGCTATAATGGTGGAAGTTATAACAAGGAAAGTATTGAAGATGTGAAATAATCTATATACAACTGAATAAAAGAGGTTTGCCCCAGAATCTAGGGCAAACCTCAAAATATGTTATGTAATAAAGTGGAGTTCACGCATGAAGCTCCACCGGCTACGGGCATCGCAAGTTTCCGTAGCGCAACCATATTAAATATACAGTATGTGATGTGGCGTGTCAATGCGATTTTTTGTACGAAGTTGCAAGTTTTGCCATAATGCATAGAATTTATTTTTTGTATCTCATAATTTTATCCCAGTTTTCAGGAAATCCCATTTCGCTTAGCAATTGCTTACGGGTAAGATGCGGGCATTGTTTAAGTACCTTGTTGATAAGCTTAGTCAAGCCGGATTTGAATATTTTGAAATCCTCGGCACTAATGAGATAGCGTAAGGCAATTACAACTGCAAATAAATCTTGTTTCCCGTAGAGATAGTTTCCGTTCTTCTGTGAAATTTGCAGTTTTTTATGCAACAGGGTGTTTGGAATTGTTTCATGAATTCGGAATGAAAACAGTCTTTCACCATGGGCGCATACGTTTCTGCAGCGTGCAAGCACAGTTATGAACTGGTGTAATTCACGTTCTGTGGTATGTTCAAACTTTTGGCTGATTTTGTATTGTACATCATTTGTTATGTATTGGAACATTTTAGAGACTTGTCCAAAGGTAAATGCATTCATAGCAACCCACAAAGGAACATTTCCGTATGTGTTTGCGTGATGAGAAATATATGTATATTGACTTGGCAATGCAATTGCCTTTTGCATAGAGTGAACCAAGCGATTAATTTGTGCATAATTCTTTTTGGTCAGTGTATAGTTGTTAATGTCCAAATATTCTGTATCATTTTCTCCGTATTTTTCACAGAAATGGTACGACAGCAGTGACTTTATATGTCTTTCTACATGAAGAATATACTTCATAAAAAGAGACCGTAATTCTTCGTCAAAGTAGTAGAAGGCAACAATTTCATCAAAGGTTACTCCATATATATACTTTTGTGATGGAGTATGCTTAAACAACTCCTTATATCCCCCAATAAGGGAATAATAGCTTAATTTTTCCAATGTAAGTTTGGCAGCATCGGTATCTGGAATAATAAGATCTTTTTCCTGCTGTAGCTTATTCAATTGTTGTTCATATGTGAAAAATATTTTTGCCATACATATCCCTTCTCTATGATTTGTGGTATAAAAAAAGTGGAGCCCACGCATGGAACTCCACCGGCCACGCGCCTCGCAAGCAACGCAGCACAACCACTAAAGATAATATACCATCGAAAGCAAAAGCTGTCAAATGGATTTTTAGTGGTATTGATAGTTTATGCGTTTTTATTTGTAGTTATTCTGTTTGTGTTAAAATATTTATCCCTATACTCAATCGCCTTTTCCGGCTTCTTCCACCGTGCATACAGATTATTCAGATATCGGTAGGTCGTCCTCATATAGTCATTATCCGTACCTACAACATTTTCAATAATGTTCTCAGCCCCAAGCAAATTCATCTCAGCCGATTCCGGCGTTCCTTCCATCATATCAATGATACCTTTGCTCAACTTGCAGATTCCATAATCAAGAGAGGTATCTGACAGATGCTCCAGCACTAATGATTCATACTGTTCCAATACAATCTTGGCATTGTCCACATCCTTTGACAGCAACAGTATATTGATAAGGTTCATCATTTGTTGCAGGGAATCATGGGATTCCGCCAGTCCCAAGTGTACATATTCCATACGAATGTCAAAAGCTGTACGCAATGCCTTAGCAGCCTCATTGCCACGTTTCATCAGCAGATAAGTGTTGGAAAGGTTGTTGTACAGATTGGATAGCAGGTTTGCAGTTCGCGTATCTGCATCTTTAGTATGAAGCTTTTCCATGATGTTGATTGCCTTTTCACGCTTCTTAACTGCATTTCCGTAATCTTTTTTCAACAGAAAACACTCTGCCTTATAATCCAGTAGCAATGCCCTGTCACATGGAGAATCCAGTTTGTATTCTTCCATAAGGTAGCTGATTCTATCAGTTAGTTTCGGCAGGTAATCCGATACAAGGTATTTGTCCAGATATGGGAACATATCCTGTAAAAACAGTAAGAAATATGCACCATCGTCTACAATAATACGCTCCGATACACTGATAAGGGCAGCAATGATATTTTCCGGTCTGCGAAGTTCCAAGCCATGTGTCAGGCAGATAAGGTGGAGGCTATTAAGCAGAGTCTGACAGGCAGTAACCGTTGGCATGGTCTCAATGGCAATTACTTCCTGTAACAGTGGATGCAGGCTGATTTTCTTGTTATCTGTATCTTCGTTAATAAATCCGTACTTGATAAGGTGGTTTACATCCGCAAGGTTATCAAGTCTCATCCAGTTCTTGAAGCTATTCTTTAATATGCCGGCAACCGGTAGCAGAGACAGATTGCGAAGAATATCCAATTGCTGATTGGATAATTTGCCAAGTTGTAGGAGCCTTCGTAAATGTTCAATCATCAGTCCGTCAGTGAAATCACTATCCTTATACAGTTCCACATCTTCCCCAGAGGCGATATTCAGCCCACAGGTTCTCAGTTCAGCAAGCAGTTCTTCCGGTTCCATGCCGCTGGCTGTCAGGGATAATGCAGACAGGCATACAGTAAGGGTGTGACAGCCCACCTTCTGGATAATGTCCTTTACTACATCTTCAGAATTCTTTGCAGAAGGGCAATGCTTATAAAACAGTTCTACAAGCTCTGTATCTGCGTCCATTTCAGAAACTTTTACCGTCTCAAACTGAGAGATATTGCACCGGCTGGTGACCAGTATCTTACAATTCAATTTTATAAATTCCTTAAAGAAAGCATCCTCTTTCGGTAGGATATTGAAGTTATCAATGATAATGAGACTGTCAGAGTGGAGCTTTTTTAATAGTTTCATATGCCTGTCAAGGAGCATATCTTCGCTCATGTCCGCGGTATCATCGCTAATTTCCATCTGAGCAACACATTTCTTTAAATCACCATCGTAAAATAAGTGAATGATGTTGGTGTATTTCTTTTCATTCTTTTTGGCATAGGTCTTTGCCAGTTCACTTTTACCCATACCGGCAGTGCCGGTGATAAATACAAG
>CAMBAN010000153.1 GCA_945864145.1 uncultured Lachnospiraceae bacterium
CCTGACCACCATCGGCGGATTGGTGGCTATGATGTTCATGCAGTTCAAGATCGGCCAGGATATGGCCATCTGCCTGATTAAAGCCATTTTATTAAGCTTAGTAGCAGTCTTTTTATTAATGCCCGGTTTACTGATGCTTTTCGGTAATTGGATGGATAAAACCAAACATAAAAATCTGATACCTAAAATTCCTATCGTTGGTAAGTTTGCATATTACACTAGATTTGTAATGCCGATTGTATTTGTTGTAATTGTGATTGGAGCATATCTGTTGCAATCAAATTGTCCATTTGTATATGGTTACAGTATGATCGAAACACCGATTCAAAATGACACGCAAATTGCAGAGGAAATGATAGAGGAAAGCTTTGGCAATAGAAACTTTGTAGCACTTATGGTACCGGCAGGAGATTACGAAAAGGAAAAGCAGCTTTTAAAGGAATTGGAAAGTTATGAAGAAGTGGATTATGCACAGGGACTTTCCAACACAGAAGCAATGAATGGCTACATGCTGACAGACAAATTGACAGCAAGAGAATTTTCTGAGCTTTTGGAATTAGACTATGAGGTTGCTGAGCTTTTATATACAGCCTACGCAGTAGAGGATGAAAATTATGCAAAAATAATTAATGGACTTTCTACTTATAGTGTTCCTTTGGTAGATATCATCATGTTCTTATATGATGAAGTGGAACAAGGCTATGTGACTTTAGATGATGAACTATATGATACACTTAAGGACGCACATGACCAGATGCAGATTGCTTTAGACCAGTTGCAGGGTGAGGATTACAGTCGTATGCTTGTATTCCTGAATTTACCGGAGGAAGGAACAGAGACCTTTAACTTTATAGACAAGATGCATACGATTGCCGGAAAATACTATGATGAGGTTATCGTGGCAGGTGATTCTACCAGTCAGTATGATTTGAAAAAAACCTTTGATGTAGATAATACAGTGGTAAGTGTGGTTTCTATTTTAGCAGTATTGGTTGTTTTACTGTTTACCTTTAAATCAGCAGGTATGCCTGTATTATTGATTATAGTAATTCAAGGTGCAATATGGGCAAATTTTGCATTTCCGGCTATACAGAAAAAGAATTTGTTCTTTTTAGGCTATTTGATTGTCAGCTCCATCCAGATGGGTGCCAATATTGACTATGCTATTGTCATTTCAGGACGTTTTATGGAGTTAAAGGAAAAAATGTCCAAGAAAGATGCCATTATTGAAACAATGAACTTTGCTTTTCCGACTATCATTACATCAGGCTCTATGCTGGCACTTGCAGGTATTTTTATCGGACAATTGTCTTCTGATGGCGCAATTTGTGGAATTGGTCAATGCTTAGGCAGAGGTACGATTATTTCTATCTTTATCGTTATGTTTGTCCTTCCACAGATATTGCTGGTTGGTGAAAAGATTATTGAAAAGACATCCTTTGAGGTATCTGTACCGTTAAAGACAGAAAGCGCAGAGGGACTTGTCAGAGTAGACGGATACATACAGGGTCAAATCAATGGTACGATTACCGGTGAAGTACATGCTTTAGTAAGAGGAGATGTAAATGCTGTTGTAACCATTGGAAAAATAAGTGAGGAGGAGTCAGATAATGAATGCAAAGAAGTGTAAAGCTCTTGGAAGAAAATTATTGGTTGGCCTCTTAACCGTTTGTACAGTAATCACTTATACAGGGAATAGTGGCATGCGTGTCATATATGCTGAAGAGGAAACAAAGGAAGAAATCACATATGAGGAAATCAAAATCTCAACGGCAGAGGATTTAGTGGCATTAGCAGATAAATGTCATTCTGATAGTTGGTCGACCAATAAAATGGTAACGTTGACACAGGATATTGACCTTTCAGAAAGTGAGTTTTCTTATATTTCCTATTTTGATGGTTTTTTTGATGGAAAGGGGCATACCATTTCCAATTACAAATTAACAGAGGATGGCTATGAGGTTGGCTTTTTCAGATATATTGGAGAGAATGCTACAGTCTGCAACCTGACCGTAACAGGTAGCGTGATTGTAGAAGAAGAGCAACAGTGCATCGGCGGTTTATGTGGTATTAATAAAGGTACTATCAGAAATTGTGTGTTTCAAGGAATGATAAGTGGTAAAACACAAACCGGTGGCATTGCAGGGATGAATGATACTACAGGTGTTATTCAAAAATGTACCGCTAAAGGAAAGGTTTCCGGTTATTATTATACGGGAGGTATTACAGGCAAAAATCTTGGACTGATAGATAATTGTATAAACTATGCCAACATCAATGACAGTGGCGAATGGGTTGAAGGCGATGATGAAAATACCCTGGAAATCATACGTGATATCAGACAGAATAGTCAAAAACTGAAGGTACAAAGTGGAGTAGATACAGGTGGTATCGCCGGATATTCGGAAGGACAAATTCTTCGTTGTAATAATCAAGGTATCGTTGGTTATGAAAGAACCGGATACAATATAGGTGGTATTGTTGGCAGACAGTCAGGTATGGTAGATTTTTGT
Source organism: uncultured Lachnospiraceae bacterium (assembly GCA_945864145.1). Taxonomy (GTDB): domain Bacteria; phylum Bacillota; class Clostridia; order Lachnospirales; family Lachnospiraceae; genus COE1. The sequence continues at coordinate 2,514 of CAMBAN010000153.1, forward strand.
ACCAACGCAGGCATGATTTATGGCAGAAAGGATGTCGGAGGTATTGCCGGACAAGTAGAGCCATACATAGAAATTGATGAAGCAGAGTCTATTCGAACTGCTGTGAATAAGCTACATGATTTATTGGAACAGACTATTACTGATATGGAGAATGGTGGAAACACCATAAAGGCAGATATCGATAATATTCAGGCATTGTCAGATGGTGTGTTAGATACAGGAGATCAGATTGCAGATGGACTGACTGATTATATCAATAGTAATACAAACCAGTTGAATGAAATGGGAAATCGTATCGATTATGTGATGGATGAATTGCCAGGTGTTATAGATAAAATAAAAGATGCAAATCATACATTGGGAAATTTGAATGGAGTCCTGGATGATTTGAGAAAGGATTTAGATGTACAAGGTAAGATTTCCAATGGTGCATATGATGAAACAGCCTATCAGAGACTTACTTTAAACCCTGGTATTGGAGGTTCTCTTTCGACAAACAGCAGTAGTCCACAGGAAGGTGCAGCTGTTACTTTAACGGTGACACAGGATAATGGTTATGTTTTAAATACTTTAACAGCGACTGATGCTGCAGGAAATCCGGTGAGCCTGACTCAAACTGATGAAAAAACATATACATTTCTTATGCCACACGAAAATGTACTGATTTCGGCTGATTTTTCTTATACAGGTGCTTACCTGGCAGCGTCCGATGCAGGAGGAAAGCTGTCAGTAACAGATAATCAGGATGGAAGTACCATAACGATAAAAGCAGAGGCACATGATGGTTATAGTGCACCGTCTGCAATTACCATTGGCGGAAGCAACGTTTCTTTGAATCTTGGAAGAGTAACTGTAAATAAGGCAGATTATCCGGCAAATGGAGAGCCCATCATTGTAAAAGCTGCTTTTGGGGATAAAAATATATCCGGTGGCAGTACGACAAATCCGGGAGACGAACACAAGATAACCAATGCAGCAGGAACGGGTGGCTCTGTAACAACAACGGTGCAAACCGCAAAAAGTGGAACAACCGTATATGCGGCACCCATCGCTTCCAATGGTTATCAATTGGAGAGCTTATGTGTAAAACAAACATCTGATGGAGCGATGGTATCCTGCACCAGGGTTTCTGACCAATACAGTTTTGTTATGCCGGATGAAGATGTGTATGTTGAGGCAGTATTTGTACCTGTTCGACTGATTTTGACATCTAATGCAGGTGGTAGTGCAAGCTTCCGGGAAAAAGATGATTTTGTTACTCTAACAGTAAATCCAAATTCCGGTTATACAGTAAGTACGACACCTGTGGTAAAAAATTTAAATGGAAATGATATTAGTGTCAGTACAAAATCATCCGGTACTTATATATATGAATTTGCTTTACCGGCAGTAGAACAACCTGCAACCGCTCAAATTACTTTCACTAAACAAAAGGAGAATGAGGCAGTAGATTCTGCAACTGACCGAATTTCAGAAAATATAAATACCTTAACAAATTTGTCAACTCAAATGTCAGATATTTTGGGAAGATTGGAAGATGATTTAACAAACAGTGACGGAAGCTTTAACAAGGATAATCTCACCAAGGAACAGACTTGGAATGACTTGATGGATTTGCTGGATTGTATGACAGAGGCCGGAGAGGCAGCTTCACAAATAGCAAGTGATTTAAGTGTGATTGCCAATATTTATGGACCATATTTGGAAAAGGCAGCAAGTGGAGCAAATGATGATATGGCAAAAGCGATTTCCATTATGAAGGATGTTACGAATATTCTGCAAAGTGCAACAGGAAAAACACGTTCAGTCATCGATAATCTCAATGCAAGGTCTGATATTGCCATTGAGAAGATAAATGGTGAATTGGAAGCCAATGTGGATTTGATACATGACCAGTTAAAGGCGGTATCAACTTGCATGAGCAATTTGACAAATCATGCAGATAGCTACTCTGATAAAGTAATCGATGATTTCCGTGCAGTAAATGACCAGGTAAATGTTGTTTTCAATTTATTTGTGGATGATTTAGCAACAGATGATAGTTCGACTGTGTATGAAGATGTATCTGATGAGGAACTGGAAAGTGCGACTACGGGAATTGTTTCTAATAGTGTGAATACAGGAACGGTTAATGGTGATTACAATGTTGGCGGTGTCTGTGGCAGCATGGCAATCGATGAAGAGGACCCGGAGGACAGTGCAGCAGGAACAGTAGAAAAAAAGTTTGGCAGTAAATATACTGCATTATGCATTGTTAAGGATAGCAAAAATCAAGGATATGTTACGGCAAGGAAAAATGGTGCCGGTGGTATCGTAGGTTATATGAGACAGGGTATTATTGCAGATTCCATGGCAAGTGGCTCGGTAGAAAGTCCGGAGGGCGATTTTGTAGGTGGTATTTGTGGTGAGTCACTTGCTGTCATTAGAGATTGCTATTCTTTAAGTATGATTTCCGGCAATAAAAATGTCGGAGGTATTGCAGGCTATGGTTCTACAATTACAGGCTGTTATTCCATTGCAAACATTATGGAAGCAACAAGCAGATATGGAGCTATTGCAGGACAGATAGAAGAACAGGATACCGGCACTGAAAATGAAACAAAGCGCATAGCAAATAATTATTTTGTTAATGATACTGTAGACGGTATTGATAATATCAGCTATGTAGGGGCAGCAGAGCAGATAAGCTATGAGGAATTGCTTGCAATAGAGGGAATTCCGAGTGAGTTTAGACATCTGAAGGTTACCTTCCTGATTGATGACATGGAGGTAGGAACGACGGAACTGGATTATGGGGAAAGTCTGGCGCAACTAACGTATCCACAGGTACCGGCACAAAGCGGAAGCTATGAAA
>CAMBAN010000154.1 GCA_945864145.1 uncultured Lachnospiraceae bacterium
ATGCAGCAGGTCTTTCTATTTCTGAAAAAATGAGAAAGCAGATCAGAGGTCTTGACCAGGCATCTAACAATGCGGAGGATGGTATCAGCGCCGTACAGACAGCAGAAGGTGCTTTAACAGAAGTACACGATATGCTGCAAAGAATGAATGAGCTTGCAGTAAAAGCAGCAAACGGAACCATGTCAGAGGATGACCGTCAGACAATCCAGGATGAGGTTGACCAGTTATTGACAGAAATCGACCGTGTTTCTGAGACAACCAAGTTCAACGAAACCTATTTATTAAAGGGTGACACATCCAAGACAACAACCGTTACCTTAAATGCACATGATGCAGGTATCAAGGGTCACTGGTCTAACACAGTAGGCGCTTCCACCGCTTCTGTAGCAAGTGTAGAATTTACTGTAAAACAGTTTGGTGTAGGAAGTGTTGTTTCCATCGGTGGTGTAGATTACACAATTGTTGAGAATGGTAAAACAAATAAGGATGCTTATAAAATGGATGAAACTGCTGCATTAGCAGCAATTAAGAAAGAACTTGTAGCTGCTAATTCTATTGGCGCAGATGACTTTGATGCTACAAACGATGTTAAACAGAAGGCATCAAATGGTGATGATAGATGGACATTTACAATCACGAAGGGAACAGTAGAAACCTCTAAGGACTTAAGCTTCAGCTTACACGTAGGTGCAGATGCTGATATGACCAACAAGATTGGCGTACAGATTGCTTCTATGGATACAAAGGGACTTGGTATCCAGAACTTAAAGGTAGTAGGTTCTATCGCTAACAGAAATATTAAGGACAATACTTCATCCTTCCAGAATGGTTCTCTTGCAACTTATGCAATTGACGCTATCGCAGATGCAGTAGCAAAGGTTTCTGCACAGCGTTCAAAGCTTGGTGCTATTCAGAACAGATTAGAGCATACAGTTAAGAACCTGGATAACGTTATTGAGAATACAACAGCAGCAGAAAGCCAGATTAGAGATACAGATATGGCTAGTGAAATGGTTAAATACTCCAGCCAGAATATCCTTGCATCAGCAGGTCAGTCAATGCTTGCACAGGCTAACCAGGCTACTCAGGGTGTATTATCTATCCTTGGTTAATTTTCGTAAAGAAAACGTTAAGAGCTACCCACGCGGTAGCTCTTTTTGTGTAATTTGTAAAGAAATTATGTCAACAGACAACATGAAATTGTGCAAAAAGTTCAAAAATTTACAAAAATAGGCTAAACTATTAAAAAATAAGTCCGATATAATAGATGCATACGTAAAAGAAAACGTATGCATAAAACTAAATAGGGAACCGTGGGCGAGTCTTGGTACAACAAGTCCACAAAACAGGGTGAAAGGATTCACTCGTTCAAATACAAGGAGGTATTTATTATGGTAGTACAGCACAATTTAACAGCGATGAACGCAAACAGAATGTTAGGTATCACAAACAATTCCTTAGCAAAGTCAGCAGAAAAGTTATCTTCCGGCTATAAGGTAAACCGAGCAGCAGATGATGCAGCAGGTCTTTCTATTTCTGAAAAAATGAGAAAGCAGATCAGAGGTCTTGACCAGGCATCTAACAATGCGGAGGATGGTATCAGCGCCGTACAGACAGCAGAAGGTGCTTTAACAGAAGTACACGATATGCTGCAAAGAATGAATGAGCTTGCAGTAAAAGCAGCAAACGGAACCATGTCAGAGGATGACCGTCAGACAATCCAGGATGAGGTTGACCAGTTATTGACAGAAATTGACCGTGTTGCAGAAACAACCAAGTTCAATGAAACTTATTTATTAAAGGGTGATACCACAAAATCAACAACAGTTACTTTAAATGCGCATGATGCAGGTATCAAAGGAAGCTGGTCAAATACAGTTGCCGCTTCTACTGCTTCTGTAGCAAGTGTGAAGTTTACCGTAAAAGAATTCGGTGTAGGCAGTGTCGTTTCTATCGGTGGTGTAGATTACACAATCATTAAAGGTGCTCAAGGAGCTTCTAAGCCAAATGATTATGAGCTTACTGTTGAAGATGCTTTAGAGGCAATCAAAAAAGAACTGATTGCTGCAAACTCTATTGGTGCAGATAACTATAACCCTGATAATGTTTCACGCGCTGATTGGACCTTTACAATCAAAAAAGCAACCGTAGAAACTTCTAAGGACTTAAGCTTCAGCTTACATGTAGGTGCAGATGCTGATATGACCAACAAGATTGGCGTACAAATCGCAGCTATGGATACAAAGGGTCTTGGTATTCAGAACTTAAAGGTAGTAGGTTCTATTGCTAACAGAAATGTAAAAGATAATACCTCATCCTTCCAGAATGGTGCACTTGCAACCTATGCTATTGATGCTATTGCAGATGCTGTTGCAAAAGTTTCCGCACAGCGTTCAAGACTTGGTGCCATCCAGAACAGATTAGAGCATACAATCAAGAATCTGGATAACATCGTTGAGAACACAACAGCAGCAGAAAGCCAGATTAGAGATACGAATATGGCTGATGAGATGGTTAAGTACTCCAGCCAGAATATTCTGGCTCAGGCAGGTCAGTCTATGCTTGCACAGGCTAATCAGGCTACACAGGGAGTTCTTAGCATTCTCGGATAAGCTCTTCCATGATACATATAAGGTAGCATGAAGAGCAAAAAGCGTTCATGCTACCATGAGAAAGAGAGTCATTCTTTGGAATGGCTCTTTTTTTGTGTAAAAGTATTAATTTTTTCCTCTTCTTCGTCGATATAACAAGTGAATTATAAACCGGTTTCTGTCCTTATTCACGGATGACAAGGACATAATAGATGAAAAACAGATACATGCAGACATGGAGGTGGGGCACATGTATGTGGATGCAGCAGATAAAGCAGCGCACCAGGCTGTCAGTCTGTCTCCTATTGCAAAAAGTGAAAATGCAAAAAAACAGGAAACTTTGAAACAAAAACAGGAAGCATGTCAGGAAAAAGCAGTTGAGCTGAAGCTACAAAACAATCAACATAACGAAGAAAATAAGAAAAGACGCATCCAACTCCAACAGGAGGAAGAGGCCAGGTATGAAAAACAACTGGAAAATTTGATGGAGATGCTGCCACATACGGAACCCCAATACGTAGTACATGAACCGACGAACCGTATCATGATTAACCTGGTGGATAAAAATACACAGGAAGTTTTAAAACAAATCCCACCTGAGAAAAAATTGGATTTACTGGCTAAAAGTAAAGAAATTGCAGGTGCAATGATGGATAAAAGACTTTAGTAAGACTGGTTTTTGAAAAAGATGTACTCTCGGAATCCTGAGTGATTATTGAATATTTTTATTGACATGGAACCTTGAAAAGTAAATTTTATTCGGAAAAATAAAAAAGACGTGACGAAAAGACATAACTGTTGCTATGCCTACAAATGGTGTATAATGAAAAAAGGATTATGCCACATTTAAAATCAACTTTCTCAGGGTGGATTCAAAGGGCAGATCCCAGGCATCCATATGTTGAAGCATAAGGATGTGATAGAGGCGGCAGTACCACATCTTAGTTGAGCGGTGCCTGCCGTCTTCCAGTTTAAAATCGATTTTCTCACGTTTATTGGAACGTTCTGCAGAGGTTCTTGCATCATATTCCTTTTTCCATGCTTCACTATCCCTTGGTGGAAAGTTTATTAATCTTGGGTTATCTTTCATGGCCAGATGAACGGTTCGTCCATACTTTGAATCAGAGCATGGATGCTGACAGGAACAGCCATTTTTCCTGCTTGCAAGAGGGCAACGATATTTTATTCTTGCTTTTGAAGGTTCCGTTCCATCATGGTTCATTTTTAACCCGGCCAAACATACAGGAACTCCATCTTTGCCAATGGTGAAATCATCTTTATATTTGACCTTGATTCCACGTTTTTCATTCAAGTCAATAAAAGGAGAAATGCCATTTTTACGGCAGTATAAATAATAAGGCATGGCATCGTGGGCGGAATCTAAAAGCCATTTGTTAACATGAAAATCAGGAAGAAATGATTTCATACGGAAATAGGTTTCAAGGAAGCCATGAGAATCATGTTTCGAAGCAGGATTCAAAAGCGGAAAAACAGGAAGATCACTGTCAGAATCAGAAGCAACTATCATGTAAAGATCATAGCCATGATAAAAACAGTCCCTGGATGAATCCCAGCCGATATCACAATCGGGTTGGGAAAAATACCGGTCACATTTGCAGTCAGTAATGCCATTTTCTGCGCAGTCACAGATACGTTTCCTACGTTCTCTGTGTGATGTCATTACCGGAGTCCCATCTCCGGCAACTGCAAGAGATTCCGGTGTAATAAGTTCACGTTTAACAGACTGCTCAAGGAACTCTTTCTGGTATAGTCTGAATAAAGAACCGTAAGGATGCTCATCAATGGAGAAAGATTTCTGCTCAAGTGTCTTTAACAGCTGTTCAACGGTAGTTTTTTCAACAGATTCCGCTTTAGCCCCTTTTTGTTTAGGCTTTTTGACTTCTTTAGACTTAACAGGGCGGACATGAGGGTTAAGGTTATCTGAATCAGAATCCCAGAGGCGGTTCAGAAAATCATAAAAGGTACCAACACCGGGAGTATCACCAACCTCAAAACCACTAAGAATGGCATAGAGAGGGTTTATTTTAAGCTGTGCAGCCCAGTCTGTCAGTGAAGTAACCTTGAAATCAATAGATAACAGGTAAGAACGCTGCATGCAGGAAGGAGTTCTTGGTCTTGGACCGAAGACAGAATATCGGCTACGCATCAGTTCATCAGTATAAGACAGATCAAGGTTCCAGAAACGGTCAATGATGTCCCATGTAGAACGGGAAAGAGCATCAGGATTCGGATAATATTTACGAAGATTTTCAACAACAAAATTTTGGTAGGTGGAATGACCACCAGTGTTAACAGGTAACAAAAAAATCGCCTCCAATCGAAAATATGACTTATAAATAAGGGCGCGAAGCGCCGCATTTTTCGATGGATTTGTCAAGAGGATTTGACAAAAAAAGTGGGGGATTTTAATAAAAAAGGAATCTGAAAGCCTTGAAATTACTGGCTTAGAGATTCCGAGAGATTATAAAGAAGTAATGGAGGAAAAGGAAATGTCAGAAGTATTAAGATTAACAGGTATGTTTTCAGGAATGCAAACAGAAGAAATTGTTTCGGCATTGGTAAGTGCAAAAGCAACCAAGGTCACAACCTTAAAAAATGACAAAACAAAATTGGAATGGAAGCAGACGCTTTGGCAGGATTTGAATAAAAAAATCTACAGCCTTTACAAAGGACCGTTGTCCAATATGCGTTTGTCAGGTTCTTATGCCCTGAAAAACACCAAGGTATCAGACAG
>CAMBAN010000155.1 GCA_945864145.1 uncultured Lachnospiraceae bacterium
GAGATTCGGGCGTCCTCCGCTTATTGTGCTGATTCAGACTGTTTTCCTGAATGGTTGCTAACAGTTCTTCATCCGATATCTGTTTTTTATGGTCTTTGTTATACAGCTCCTGCATACGGTTTACGACCTGTCCCTCTTTTAAGGCACCATGCCCCATAGCTGCAAGTACTGCATCCCAGTCTCTAAAGCCATATTTACGCATAATGGCTTCCTGATACTCAGGTGTCATGAGTTCAGAAAGGTTGATATTTTTGCCCTTACAATAAGCTTGTAAAACTTCTCGTCCTTTGACTACATTATCTTCCTTCAGCTCATTTTTAAACCACTGATTGATTTTATTTTTAGCCTGTGCAGATTTGACGATATTCAACCAGTCCCTGCTTGGTCCTTTGGAATTTTGCGAAGTCAAAATCTCAATACAGTCACCATTGTTAATCGTATAGTCAATGGTAACCAGCTTTCCGTTCACTCTGGCTCCAATCATTTTGTTGCCGACAGCACTGTGAATACTGTATGCAAAATCAATAGGCGTAGAACCCTTTGGTAAATTCTTTACATCTCCGGATGGTGTAAAGCAATATACATGGTCTGAGAATAAGTCCAAATCGCTCTTTAAAAGCTTCATGAACTCTTTATTATCAGACATGTCTCTTTGCCATTCCAAAATCTGACTCAGCCATGCAAGCTTCTCCTCTTCTCCACCCGAAGAAGTCTTTCCGTCACTTGCTTCTTTATATTTCCAGTGGGCAGCAATACCATACTCTGCCACACGATGCATTTCATAGGTACGAATCTGGATTTCAAACGGTGTACCAGTAGAACCAATCAAGGTCGTATGTAAGGACTGATACATGTTGGCCTTTGGCATGGCAATATAATCCTTAAATCTACCCGGCATTGGCTTATACATTTCATGGATGACACCAAGTGCCGCATAGCAGTCCTTTACTGATTCCACAATAATTCTAACTGCAAATAAATCATAAATCTGCTCAATGGTCTTATTCTGATTTTTCATTTTCTTATAAATACTGAAAAAATGTTTTACACGACCATCAATTTGTGCCTGAATGCCCGCAGATGCAATATGATCACTTACCTCATCTACAATGTCCTGTACATACTTTTCACGTACACTTTTACGTAATGAAATCTTTTCCACAAGGTCATAGTATGCCTCAGGCTCCAAATATTTTAAGGATAAGTCATCTAATTCAATTTTAATTTTGGAAATACCAAGTCTCTCTGCCAAAGGCGAGTAGATATCAAGAGTTTCTCGTGCAATACGCTGCTGTTTTTCCGGTGACATATGCTTCAGCGTACGCATATTGTGAAGTCTGTCTGCTAATTTGATAATAATGACACGAATGTCTTTTGCCATGGCAAGAAACATTTTACGAAGATTTTCAGCCTGCATTTCTTCTCTGCTGGCTGTTCTGTCAGGAGCTGAATCTCCTGTATATTTTAACTGTTCCAGCTTTGTTACACCATCAACCAAAAGCTCTACATCAGGTCCAAACTGTTCCCTGATTTCCTCATTAGTCATAATGGTGTCTTCTACAACATCATGTAAAAGTCCGGCAACAATGGTTTCTTTATCTAACTCTAAATCTGCTAAAATAATCGCTACACAAAGTGGATGAATGATATACGGTTCGCCCGATTTTCTGACCTGATTTTTATGGGCTTCCGATGCTATTTTATAAGCGCGGTCTATCATAGAAATATCATCAGAAGGATGGTATTTCTGCACACGCATAATAAGACCTTGATATAATTCTTCAGGACTTTGGAATTCTTTGATTAATTCAATACGGCGGTCATCTACATCTCGAATTTTTCCCTTGGAACCATTAATAATCAGGGAATCCTCATAAGTGCCGTTCTTCGATTGCTTATTCATTGTCTCAGTCATTCGTCTCACCTATTTTTTATAGCTATTCTTTATTCTACATTATATAAGTAAAGTTTGTGCTCCACAATCCTGTTTTGCACAAACTTTATAAAATTCCTGATTAGGGATTATTTTCCCTCGTATACGATTGCAGAGTCCAGTCTGTAATTCTTTATTTTTTCTCTGCCCTTTAAGCCTGCAAGCTCCATTAATACTAACACGCCTACAACCTCTCCGCCAAGAGACTCAATTAACTTAATCATAGCCTCTGTTGTTCCACCTGTTGCAATCAAATCATCTACAACAAGAACCTTCTGACCAGGCTTGATAGAATCCTTATGCATTTCAATCGTAGCTGTGCCATACTCTAATTCATAGTCCACAGAAACGGTTTCTGCAGGAAGCTTACCCTTCTTACGAATTAAAACAAATGGTTTATGATTGTTATATGCAATTGGTGTACCGAAGATAAATCCTCTTGATTCAGCACCTGCTACTACATCATAATCAAGGTCAGCAACAAGCTTCTGCATTTCATCAATTGCTAAATGCAGACCATCTGCATCCTGTAATACACTTGTCACATCTCTGAACATAATACCCGGTTCAGGAAAATCAGGGATTGTTCTTACGTATTCTTCCAACTTTTTCATCGTTTTATACACTCCATTCATTATCACTTATCACTTTTCGTGTAAAAGTTTCTTGAGTCAACAAGAAAAACATGTATTATCTATTTTCTATTATAATACATGTTTTTATCTGAAACAAAACAATTATAGTCTTATTTCCTATATAAGTCAAATTTTTTTACAAAAACAAGGCTGTGTAACATTCACACAGCCCTGTTATCGCTTCTTATGCAGTTTCCTGACACTGGTTTACATTGTGCTTAGCTACAGCAGTTTTCATTTCCCTGATGTAGTCACACACCGGTTTTTTGCAGTCTTTTCCGTACTTTGCAACGATTTTTACAATTGCACTGCCTACAATCGCGCCATCTGCATTCTGTGTCATCTCATATGCCTGCTCTGGTGTGGAAATGCCAAAACCGATGGCACAAGGAACATCTGACACCTGTTTTACCTGTTCTACCATCTCTGCAATGTTTGTGGTGATTTTACTTCTTACACCTGTTACACCAAGTGATGATACACAATACAAAAAGCCCTTTGCCTCTTTTGCAATCATGTGGATACGCTCTTTGGAGGTCGGCGCAATCATAGATACCAGTTCAATGCCTGCTGCCTCACAGTAGCCCTTCACTTCATCTCTTTCTTCAAAAGGTACATCCGGAATAATTACGCCATCAATGCCCACCTCGGCACATTTTTTCATAAATCTTTCAGTACCATAAGTATAAACAGGATTCATATAAGTCATGAAAACAAGTGCTACATCTGTCTTTTGTCTGACTCGTGCTACCATGTCGAACAGCTTATCTGTTGTAGTGCCGGATGCCAGTGCCCTGATATCTGCTTCCTGAATAACGATTCCCTCTGCAATCGGGTCTGAAAACGGAATACCGATTTCAATTAAATCCGCACCTGCCTTAGCCATTTCCGGAATCAATGCCTCTGTTGTTTCTATATCAGGATCTCCTCCTGTTACGAAAGCGATAAATGCTTTCTGATTTTCAAATGCTTTTGCTATCCTAGTCAAAGATTTCTACCCCCCTGTATCTTGCTATTGCGGCAACATCCTTATCACCACGTCCTGAAATATTTACGACAATAATTTTATCCTTATCCATAGTCGGCGCCAGCTTTCTTGCATATGCTACTGCATGAGAGCTTTCAATTGCAGGAATGATGCCTTCTACTCTGGATAAATATTCAAATGCTTCTACTGCTTCCTTATCTGTAATAGGAACATACTGTGCACGTCCTGTTTCGCTTAAGTTTGCATGCTCCGGTCCAATACCCGGATAATCAAGTCCTGCTGAAATAGAGTAAACCGGTGCAATCTGTCCGTATTCATCCTGACAGAAATAAGATTTCATACCATGGAAAATACCAACACTGCCATTTGCCATTGTTGCGGCATTCTTTGGATTATCTACGCCAAGTCCTGCTGCTTCACAGCCAATCAACTGTACGCCTGGGTCCTTGATGAAATCATAAAAGGCACCCATAGCATTGCTTCCACCACCTACACAGGCAATGACTGCATCAGGAAGTTTTCCTTCTGCTTCCATGAGCTGCTCTCTGATTTCTTCTCCAATGATTTTCTGGAAATCACGTACAATCATAGGGAATGGATGTGGTCCCATAACAGAGCCAAGTACATATAAGGTATCATCCATTCTGCTTGCCCATTCTCTCATGGTTTCGTTTACAGCATCCTTTAAGGTCATGGTTCCTGATGTAACAGGATGCACCTTGGCTCCAAGAAGCTCCATACGATAGCAGTTTAATACCTGTCTGTCTGTGTCCTCCTTACCCATAAAAATTTCACATTCCATATCCATTAAAGCGGCTGCCGTTGCTGTTGCCACACCATGCTGGCCTGCACCTGTCTCTGCAATGACTCTGGTTTTTCCCATTTTCTTTGCGAGCAATACCTGACCTAATACGTTATTGATTTTATGAGAACCTGTATGATTTAAGTCCTCTCTTTTTAAATAAATTTTAGCGCCACCTAAGTCCTTTGTCATTTTTTCTGCGTAGTACAGCAGGGATGGTCTTCCTGCGTACTTGGTCAGTAAATCATGTAATTCCTTTTGAAATTCAGGGTCATTCTTATATTTTTCATAAGCCTCTTCCACTTCATTCACTGCCGGAATCAAGGTCTCCGGAATGTACTGCCCTCCGTATAGACCATATCGTCCTTTCTTTTCTTCTGCCATTTGTTTCACTCTGCCTTTCTACTTTACTCGATTTATAAACGCTTCTATTTTATGTTTATCCTTTTTCCCGCCTGTTTCTACACCGCTACTGACATCTACACAGTAGCAGGAAACCTGACTTAATACCTCTGACACATTTTCCGGTGTCAGACCGCCTGCAAGGAAATAAGGCTTTACTGTGTTATTCTCCTGTTTCCATTCCTGTAAGCACTGTTCTAAAATTTCTAATGAAAATCTTTCCCCTGTGCCCCCAAGTACGCCTTTTTTGTAAGTATCAAACAGCATATAATCTGCTTCTTTAGAAATTTCCTGTTTTACCTGCTCTTTATTTTGTACCTTAACTGCTTTTATGACAGTTTTGTCAGTTTTTTGTTTTAACTCTCTGATGTATGCTTCTGTTTCTTCTCCATGCAGCTGTACCATATCAATAATGTCTCTGTCACAAAGAGATAAAATATGTTCTATCGGTTCATTTACAAAAACGCCGACTGCCTGAATATCTTTGGAAAGCGCCTGCTTTAAAGTAAAAGCCTCTTCATCAG
>CAMBAN010000156.1 GCA_945864145.1 uncultured Lachnospiraceae bacterium
GTCATTTCCATGCCGTAGGTATCATTCTTTCCATTTCCATCAGGATCTTCATAAGTAAATTTATACAGCATATCATATACATCATCTACTGTCTTTGGTTCCTCAGTAATGCCTACTGCATCAGCCCAGTCCTGACGATAAGAAAGACCGTAACGACCGATATCACGTGTACGTGGAATCGCAATCAGTGCACCATCAACAGAAAGGCTTTCTGCTACAGACTTGTTCATTTGTGATAAATTAGGATATTTTTCAGAATCCCAAATGTAATCATTTAAATTAACAAATGCACCTGCCTTAGCTGCACTTACAATGTTACCTGTCAAGGAACCACTGTGTGTAATAATCATAGGCATAGTAGCAGGATTTGCCATTGCCAGTGTAATTTTCTCATCGGTTACATCGGAAAGTATCCACTCAATTTCAACATTCACACCTGTTGCATCTTCAATCTTATTTAAAATCTCTTCTGCATAATCTCCGGTATTAGAAGTTCCTGCATTAAAATCAATTGTCATGAAGGAAACTGTCTGTCTTTCCTTTGGTGCCTCTTCCTTCTGTGTCGTTTCTGCAGAAGCACTCTGTGTAGAAGCTGTGCTGTCATTATTGTTTGTATTGCTTGTGTCTTTGCTGCCTCCGCATGCTGTCAGGCTCATCATCATGCTTGCTGCAAGCACAACTGCCATTACTCTTTGAATCCCTTTTTTTCTCATATAAATGTAATCCTCCTTTTAAATTATGTAGTATGCAATTAGTTAGCCTTTTACAGCGCCAACCATAACGCCCTTCGTAAAATATTTCTGTACAAACGGATATACACACAAGATAGGCACTGTTGCAATTACTGTACATGCCATCTTCACTGCCTTATCAGGTGGTGCACCATTCATATCATAATAATCCATAACTACCTCTGAAATCTGTGAAGTGAGTAGGATAATTGACCTTAACTGAATCTGAATCGGAAATTTATCCGGTGTTTTTAAATAAATCATAGATGCAAAATAATCATTCCAAAAGCCAACTCCATAAAAGAGTGAAATGGAAGCAATTACCGGTTTCGACAAAGGCAATACGATTTTTACAAAAGTACCAATATCGCTACAACCATCTATGTAAGCTGCATCCTCCAGTTCCTGTGGCAGCTCCTGAAAGAAATTTTTCATGATAATCATATTGAATGGACTGATTAAGGCAGGCAGAATCAATGCCCAATACGTATCATACAAACCATATGCATTATATACCAGATAGGATGGAATCATACCACCGCCAAAGAGCATGGTTACAATTACCATATTCAGTACAATATTTCTTCCTCTGAAATGTTTCTTGGAAAGAGGATATGCAAAGGTCAGGGAAAAGACCATACATAAAATCGTTCCTGCCATTGTCAAAATCACAGAATTTCTTAATCCCCTTAAAATATTTGCTGTTTTAATCGCATATTTGTATGCATTTAGTGACCATACCTCAGGGATAATAAAAAATGCTTTTTCTGTCAGTTCCTTATCTGTTGCAAAGGAACCTGCCAATACATATAAAAAGGGCAATACTGTTGATAAAGCGACCAATGCCAGACCAACGTAAATAATTACATCTGCGATTCTGTCACCAAGGCTTTTTTTAATTTTGCTGCCCTGTTTCTTTTTTACTAATCCAGCCATACGCCCCTCCTTAATAGATACCACTTTCACCGCACATCTTGGATATCTTGTTTGAACCAAGTACCAAAATCATGCCGACGATAGACTTAAACATACCTGCTGCTGATGAGAAGGAATACTGACCATTTACAATACCTCTTGTATAAATGTAGGTATCGAATACATCTGCAAATTCCATATTTAAATCATTTCTCATCAGGAAAATCTGCTCATAACCTGTATTGAGCAATCCTCCGACCCTAAGAATCAGCATCATGATAATCGTTCCCCTGATAGCAGGTAATGTAATATGCCACATCAATCTCCAACGACCTGCACCGTCTACTCTTGCTGCTTCATACATCTCCTGGTCAACACCTGCAAGTGCAGCGAGGAAAATGATTGTGCCGTATCCTGTTTCACGCCAAATATCCTGACCTACGATTAATCCCCAAAAGGCCGAACCTTTTGACAGAATATCAAAAGTATTACCTGTGATGCTTTTATATATCACATTGATAACACCATCTGACACATTAAATAGCTGATACGTCAAACTGGCTACAATAACCCAGGATACAAAATGCGGTACATATACAAGTGTCTGTACCACTCTCTTATAACCATTGTGTCTTACTTCATTTAGGAAGAGAGACAAAATAATTGGTGCCGGAAAATAAATCACAAGCTGTAATAAACTGATTCCCAGCGTATTACGAAGCAATCTGAAGAAATCCGGTGTATCAAAGAATTTCTTAAACTGCGCTAGTCCTACCCATGGACTCCCCCATATTCCTCTGAAAGGACTGTACTCCTTAAATGCAATAACAAGTCCACCCATTGGAACATACTTAAACAGGATGAAATACAGTAACCCTGGCAGTAACATAAAATAGAGCCATTTATGCTGCTTCATATATTGCCATGTACTTACTCGCCTAATCGTAATCGTACTTCCATCTGAAAGCGTAACTACATTGCTTTTCCTCTTTTTCCTAGCCGGCATATGAAACCACCTTTCCCTTATATCGTTTTTTGCTTTAAGCCACTCATTTCGTTAATATGTTTACATTTTTTTCTGTTTGGCTTAACTTATAGTGCAATATTACTCTTTAAAACGAATAACATCTATAATCATTTTCTTTTTTCATACCTATAAAGGCCTTTTTTTGTATATTTTGCACATTAACATAACATCCTCTTGTGCAAAATTAAAAGAGAATAATCATTTTTTAGACTCTTTTTCATCAGTTTTAAGAAAATGATTATTCTCTTTTTATAAAGTTTTAGATATTTTCTATCTTTGTAACATCTTGTTTCTTACATTTTCATGCATATTTAATAAAGCTTACGAAACTTACCCGGAGTAACTCCAGTACTTTTACTAAAGAAACGTATGAAATTTTGCGCATTGGTATAGTTTAGACGCTCCGCAATCTCAGCAACTGTCAGATTTGATTCGAGTAACAGACGCTTTGCTTCTTCTAATTTATATTCCTCCACATAATCACTGAAGGATTTTCCTCTTTCCATCTTTAGCACTTTCCAGATATAAGTCTGATGTACTCCAAGCGCATCCGCACACTCCGTCAGAGACAGATTACCATTTTTCTCGGCAATCAGTTTTTCTATCTCCTCCAACATGGAATAGGAATGACTTTCCAAATACTCCATTCTAATTTTTATAATTGGGTCTATAAATTTCCATTTGATATAGCGTCGCTCTCTATCCGGCTCAACAACCTCCAGCAACTCACGATATATTTTCTTTACTCCATCCGGATACACTTCATTCAGATTGATTCCTGCATCTAATGCTGTAATGAGAATAGTATTTACGTATCGCAAGATATAAACCGGAATTTCATCTGCACGAACCTTCGCAAGCTCATGACAAAACGCATCAGTTACCTGGTAGCAAAGCTTTTTATCTACTGCTTTTACTGCCGCCTGAATGTCATCTTCATAATGTCTGTTATATTCACTTCCAAGAACGGTTGAGCTTGCCAGATAAAAGTGGCACTCCTCCTGTTTTGCAAAAGCTTCTTTTTCTGTACTCTCTTCGCTTGTTACACAGGTTTTAAAGGTCAGTGCATTGATACTCTCTCTGTACGCCGCCCTGATATGATGATAATTTGTATGCGTCGCACTGACACCCATCAAAATATGATAATCGCAAACTTCTTTTGCACATTCCTGCATTCCCTGATAAAAATCCCGAATGCTATCTAAAAGTACATTTTCATCATCCTCTGCAAATATGGCAAAAATGGCGCTGGCATTATAAATGGGTGGCATCCATGCTTTATTTTTAAGACTATCCGGCATTTCTGACAGAAGCTTTAAGCAAATAACATCCTCATTTACCATGCTCTGTACTTCCTCATCTCGCAGATTCAAAATCACTACTACAGTAGCAAAATATTTCCATGTGCGAAGATGAAATCCTTCCAAATATTCTTCCCATTCCTCTTCATCGACCTCGCCATGAAGCAAACGTAGTTCAAATAATTCTTCAAGTTTATCCTGCTGCTGATAAAGAAGTTCTTCCAACGCCAATTTATCTTTTTTCAGACTATGATAGCTTCCTGCCAAATATTCCAGCTCATTTCCTACAATCTCTGTTTTGCCATCAGCTCCGGATACATCTTTCAGTAATACACTAATCGGTTGATATATCCAATGGCTCACAGAAAGAAAGCATATGATAATCAGCAGAAACAGCATGGCAAAAACAGCAAGTGGCAATCTAATACTTGCCTGCCCTTCGGCAACATTATTGCATACATAATACTTCCAACCAAGGATATCGGAGTCTGCTTCTGCTGCCATAAAAAGCACCTTGCCATCCTTGACGGAGCCTTGCTTTAAATCACTCTGCCATAGCTCTTTGCATCCTGTGACAAGATTTTCATTCGTAGTATATATCAGTGTGCCTTCCTTATCCACTATCACGATTTCTTCGTATGGCTCAAGCCATTCATTTACCCACTTTTGCCACGTATCCATACTAATATTTGCAATGAAAATAGCATGTGTATTATAGGAAGCTGCAGGAAGTCTCATAATGAAATTCAGTCCTGCCGTTTCAACAGTCAGACGGTATTTTCGGTCCACCGCACTCTCTATCTGAACTCCGTTTTCATATTGCCAATAATTTTTTTCAACATTTTGTGTCTTTTGTTCGTAAATAGACATCAGGTTATCCTTATTATACGTTTCATAAAGCGGAAAAAGTCCTTTATTACTCAATACCCAACCGGTCTTAAAATTCGCAAAGGTAAAACCATTTACGTAATCACTGAAAATTCCCTTTGACCCCATATCATCATAAGCTGCCTTGTAGTTGCTGTAATCAGAATATTGGATATCATTTTCCAAAATCCATTTTATTGAATCGTTGGTTGCCATCGTCAGATAATATTGTCTCAGATTTTCCAGCCGTTCATCATTTTGCGATACGATTCGATTAGCCTTTATCTGTGCCTCACGACTCGCATTTG
>CAMBAN010000157.1 GCA_945864145.1 uncultured Lachnospiraceae bacterium
ATCCTGTAAGACTTGTACCGATATTGGCACCCATGATAATGCCAATCGCCTGTGCAACTTTCATCATACCGGAATTGACAAAGCCAACTACCATAACAGAAGTCGCCGATGAAGATTGAATGACTGCTGTTACAACAGCGCCTAAAAAGACTCCTTTAAGCGGTGTACTGGTCAGTTTATATAAAAGTGATTCCAGTTTCTCTCCCGCTGCCTTTTTCAAACCGTCTCCCATCAGAGACATACCAAACAGAAACAGTGCAACTCCACTTAGGAGTGATAAAATCGTTGTAATACCCATCTAATTACATTTCCTCTTGTCTTCATTCTTATTTTACTTAGATTTTACAATACTTTACCTACTGTTTACAATCCATTTTTGCAATTACCGCAATAAAAGTTTACAATTTTACTGTAACAGCAGATACAGATATTCCTTTTCCAGAATTGGGTCATCAAAATTATCCTCCCAGTATTCTGCCATACCGTCCACATTGTGCCCTATCATACGTATATACAAGGACATGTATGCGATTTTTTCTGTATGCTGTACATGCATGCCCTGAGCCTGTAGAAGCTGCTCTTTCAGAAAGAGCGATACTCTTGTCATAATATATTCCATGACAATGCTCTGGAAGCTTTCTATCAAAATCTCCAAATCATCACTGATGCAATCTGAAAAAATCTCAGATACAATTACCTTTGTAAAGAAAGCATCCTCCCGTGTAAAATCCTGTTTAAACTGCTCCCATGCCTCCAAATAAGCTGAAGTATCCATTTTTTCCACAAAGTCAAAAAGAGCTGTCAGATATGCTCCATACATCTGCTCTTCTTTATAGAATTCTGTTACATCAAAAAAGGTCTGACATAGTTCATAAAAAGCTTCTTCCTTTTTATACTGCATATCCCGATAAAGTGCCACATGCTCTTCTTCGTTCTCGCAATCCTGATATACCTCGATACAGTCATCTACCTCTGTCTCCCATTCACATTCGAGACATTCATGCAAAAAGTCAAAACAAAGCATCAGTTTTTCTTCTAACGTATACTCTGTTTCCTGTAAAAAATATAGTAACATATTGCGTATACGATATTCCATTGGGACAGGCATAGCAAATTCCAGCTCATGCTCACACAAGGCTGGAATTTCTACGATTTTTGCATTTTTCTCTTCTTTATCTATCAACTGCAGTACCGCAGGGCAGGC
The DNA here is from genome assembly GCA_945864145.1 of uncultured Lachnospiraceae bacterium. Lineage (GTDB taxonomy): Bacteria > Bacillota > Clostridia > Lachnospirales > Lachnospiraceae > COE1. The sequence goes on from CAMBAN010000157.1 coordinate 1,205, forward strand.
TCCTGTCAGTGAATATTCCTCACACAAAACCTTTCCTTCCTGCTCATCTGTCAGCTCATATATTTTATTCACTTTTCTTGGGAACTCCTTGCAGGTCTTAGAAAGTGCCTCATCACCATGCCGCTTTACCATCTCACAAAGACCGTTTTCATCCAGTAGAATGCAGGTCTTGCAATGGCTAAGCTTCATCTGTCCTTCTGCCGTCTTATCACAAAGATAGGCTGTTTCCTCTGATGCTTTCCACTTTTCCATATCCGCTTCTTCCACACGGATACTCCACCCTCTGCAGCAGGTCATTTCACATTTATCCGCAAGACAGGTAAATTCATCAAAAATCTTCGTTTTTATCATGTCTTACATTCTTTCCGGTGCTTCAAATCCAAGTAAATCAATACTTGTCTCTAATACATCTCTTACTAAAACCAAAAGCGCAATCCATGCTTCCTGCTTTTCCTTATCCTCTTCTGTCATAATCTTTGTTTCATGATAGAAATGGTTAAAGGCATTGGCAAGGTCATAAATATAAGCACAGATTTTATGTGGTGCTGTTTCTGTAAAGGCAGCCTCAATGCCGGCATTAAACTTTGCAAGCTCCATCATAAGCTGTTTTTCACTGTCACTTGTAGGTGCAGCAAGCTTTGCAGCTTCTATGTTACCACCATTTTCCTTGTACTTATTCAAAATAGATTTAATTCGTACAATTGTATATAAAATGTATGGACCGGTATCTCCTTCAAACGAAGTAAATCGGTCAATATCAAAGATATAGTCCTTACTTGCCTGGTTTGATAAATCTCCATACTTTAACGCAGATAAAGCAACGATTCTTGCTGTATTTCTTGCTTCTTCCTCATCTACCTCACGATTATCTGTGATTTTTCTGAACATTTCCTCATTAATTTCCTTAATAAGGTTTTCCAGACGCATAACACCACCCTCACGGGTCTTAAATGGCTTGCCATCCTTGCCGTTCATGGTACCGAAACCTAAAAACTTCATTTCTGTATTTTCACCGACAAGCTTTGTCTTTCTTGCGCAACGGAATACCTGCTCAAAATAGAGCTCCTGACGCTTATCTACTACATAAATAAGCTTGTCCGGATGGAACTGTTCCTCACGCATCATAATCGTAGCAAGGTCTGTGGTATTGTAAAGTGCTGCACCGTCTGATTTTAAAATCATACATGGTGGCACTTCCTTGGTATCTGTCTCTTCCTTCACGTCTACAACAAGAGCACCATCACTGACATAAGCATAACCGCCCTTTTTCATGTAATCTACCATACCCGGAATTAAATCATGTACAGCAGATTCTCCGTTCCACAGGTCAAATTCTACATTTAAGTTCTTATAATTTCTCTTTAAATCCGCTACAGAAACTGCTATGATATGATTCCATAATGCACGGTAGCCTCTTACACCGCTCTGAAGCTTGTAAGTACAGCTCATGGCATTTTCCTTATACTCAGCATCCTCTTTAGAACGCTTGCTGGCAAATGGATAAATCTCTTCTAACTCTGAAATGGTAAATGGAGGCTCTGTTGGATATTCCCCTGTGTAGCTCTCATCAAAATAAACCAAATCAGGCTTACGAATCTTTAACTCATTCATAATCAGACCCATTGGCTGTCCCCAGTCACCCATATGAATATCTCCGGTCACATGATGTCCAACAAATCTTGCAATGCGCTTTACACTTTCACCGATAACTGCAGAACGTAAATGTCCAACATGTAATGGCTTTGCAACATTTGGTCCGCCGTAGTCAATCACGATTTCCAATGGTTTTTCAGGCTCTTCCACACCAAATTTAGGTGCTTCCTTCATGGCCTTCATGTAATCGCCTACAAATTCTGCCGTTACATCACAGTTCAAAAAGCCCGGAGCAACTGCCTCGACCTTACTGAATACTTTGCTGTCTGTAAGCTTTGCAGCTACCTCATTTGCAATCATAATCGGTGCTTTTTTATACTGCTTTGCGCCTGCCATAGCTCCATTACACTGATACTCACATAAATCCGGTCTATTTGAAATAGAAACCTTTCCAAGCTCACGGTCATAGCCTGCAGCTTCGAAAGCATTTTTCATTTCTTCTGAAATCAAATCTAAAATCTTTTTCATACCTGCATTCCTTTCTCATTTTGACAACACTTCTTATATATTATAGTGTTTTCACCGCTTTCGCAACAAAAAACTATCTTTCTTCTCCAAAAAGCTATGCCTGATGATAAAGACTCTTTAATAATGCAATTTCCTCTGCGTAACCTGGAAGTTCATTTGGTGTTTCCAAATAGCACGGAATCCCTTGCAGCTTTTCATGATTGATGATTTTAGCAAAAGTCTCTGTTCCAATACTTCCCTGTCCGATTTTCTGATGTCTGTCTTTGTGGCTTCCCATTGGATTCATACTGTCATTCAAGTGCATCGCCTTTAAACGTTCTAATCCAAGAATTTCATCAAACTGCTTCAAAACACCATCCAGATTATTTACAATGTCATAACCTCCATCATAAACATGGCAGGTATCCAGACAAACTCCAATGTTGCTGCTATCTTCCAGCAAGTCAATAATAGCTCTTAGTTCTTCAAAGCTTCTGCCCACCTCAGAACCCTTTCCTGCCATTGTTTCCAACAATACAGTAGTTTTATACTTTGGAGTTTCCAATCTGTTTAAAACGTCAGCAATTTTGGTTATTCCAACCTCTGCCCCCTGCTTTACGTGACTTCCCGGGTGGAAATTGTATCTGCAGTCTGGAATTGCTTCCAGCCTCTGTAAATCATCCTTCATGGTATCAAATGCATAAATTCTTAGTCCCTCATCTGCCGCACAGGCATTTAAGGTATAGGGAGCATGTGCCAGCGGCTCTGCCAGTCCATGCTCCTTTGCAAATGCAATATATGCCTCTATATCCTTATCATCCCATGATTTACTGCTACCGCCGCGCGGATTTCTGGAAAAGAACTGGAAGCAGTTTCCTCCTATTTCCACAGTTTCCTTTCCCATATGCAAAAAACCTTTTGAGATTGATAAATGACATCCTATTTTTAACATGCTTTTTCTTGCCTTTCTTTATTTATTAAATAGATTGCCACAATACAAATCACTGCTAATACCGCAAATACTACTACGCTTTGTAATGACTCCGGTAAAAGAGAAACAAGCGTAGGCATCAGATTATTGATTGCATGAATCAGTATACATGGCAAAACCGACTGGAATTTATAAGCAGTATAGCCCAATACCAGTGCAATTGGCAATACATAAATACCCTGTACAATATTAAAATGATAAAAAGCAAACAATAACGCCTGCGCAATGATAGCAACTTTAACACTATTTGTTATTAACAATTTTCTGAAAATGATGCCTCTGAAAATAACTTCCTCTGCAATCGGTGCTAAAATAACAACTGTTAAAAAGCTCAAAACTGCATTACCGCCTGTTGCAGAGCTCATCATGTTGTTGAAATTGTCCATTGCTGCCGGACTGATAAGTGCAATAGCAGAAGCAATCAATATTGCCAAACTGTAGCAGCCAATTCCTGCAAGTATCAAAGAACCGATTACTTTTACATTGCCTGCTTTTTCTTTTAGTTCCATTCTGTTTTCTTTGGTATATTTCTTTACATAACCTGCCTTATACCAAATCAGTGCCACTATTCCTGTGATTAAAATAGCAAAAAACAGCATCACTGTCATAGCGCCTGAATCTAGTAGCAGATTAGTCAATTCCTCTTGTGTTATGGTGCTGACATCATATTCTGCCATAATGCCTACCGTAACAATAGAAGTACCTAATACAGATACAATACTTTGAATAACCAAGAATAAAACAGTAATAAGAAAACCTGCCACGATAGCTT
>CAMBAN010000158.1 GCA_945864145.1 uncultured Lachnospiraceae bacterium
GCTATTCTTCTGCTTATTCCCTGATGGAAGATAGTTAATAAGCAAAAGCAAAATCAGTACGGTAACAAAAATCAAGGTAGAAAGTGCATACATTTCCGGTTTGATTCCTTTTTTTACCTGTGTATAAATCTTCGTGGAAAGTGTATCAAAGCCGGCGCCCTTTGTAAAGTGTGTAATAATGAAATCGTCCAAAGACATGGTAAATGCCATTAAAAATCCTGACAATACACCCGGTAAAATTTCAGGTAAAATTACTTTGAAAAATGCATATACAGGTGAAGCACCTAAATCTAAAGCTGCTTCGTAGGTGCTGTTGTTTACCTGCTTTAACTTTGGCATGACATTTAATATCACATAAGGAATATTAAAGGTGATATGCGATAGTAAAACAGAGGTAAAGCCCATTTTAAAGCCAAAAAACAAAAACAGGAGCATTAAGGAAATACCTGTCACAATATCAGCATTAAGCATAGGTATGTAAGTGACACTCATAAAAAAGTTTTGCATACCTCGTTTCATGTTTTTTAACCCAAGGCAGGCAACGGTACCAATCAAGGTTGCAATGAATGCAGATAAAAAGGCAATGACCATTGTGTTTACAAAGGATTGCAGGACAGCATCATTTGAAAAAAGCTCCTGATACCATTTTAGGGTAAAACCACCCCATTTGGAGCGAGTCTTACTTGCGTTAAAAGATAGAACAATTAATGTAACAATAGGTGCATACAAAAAGATGAAAATAAGAGCCACATATATTTTTTTCAGAAAAGAAGTACAACGTGTCATAATACAGTGCCCTCCCCGTCGCGGTCAAAAACAGAAGTAAGGAAGATGCTTACTAATATGAAAAGCATCAGTACTAAAGACAGACCACTTCCTAAATTCCAATTTGATGCAGTAGTAAATTCCTGCTCGATGACATTACCGATTAATAAAATTTTGCTGCCGCCTAAAATAGTGGAAATGGCAAAAGTAGTAAGTGCCGGTACAAAGACCATGGTGATACCACTGATAATGCCAGGTACACTAAGTGGCAGAATGATTTTGTAAAATGTCTGGAAGGAGTTTGCACCTAAATCTCTTGCAGCATTTATGACGTTGATGTCAATTTTGGAAAGCACATTATAAATAGGCAGAATCATGAACGGTAAAAAGTTGTATACCATACCTAAGATAATGGCTCCCGGAGTATTGATGATATCAAGGGTTGGTAAATGTAGAAAGGTAAGAATACCGTTTAATACACCGTTTTTTTCCAAAAGTGTCTGCATGGCAAGTGTTCTTAACAGGAAATTCATCCACATGGGAAGAATGACTAAAAGAACAACAAAACTTGTTTTACTTGCATGAAAGGATACTAAAATCATGGCAAGCGGATAGGCAAGCAGTAGACAAATCACCGTACAGGCAAAGGATAGTGCAAGCGAAAGCACTAAAGCCTTCAAATGCTCAGGCGATGAAATCGCTGTGAAATTACTTAAGGTAAAAGCACCTGTTCTATCAGTCAGACCATAGTAAATCAACATAAAAAGCGGAATGATGATAAAGGCGACAGACCAGATGCAGTAGGGAGTTGCTAACCATTTCTTATTCATTGATGCCAACTGCCTCCTCGTCTTCTGATGCAGGTTTATTCATAATCTGAATGTTGTATGGGTCTACACAGATACCTACCTTTGTACCAACCGGGAACATAGAGGTAGAATGTACCAGCCATTCAAATCCATTTGCTTCCACTTCCATTTCATAGTGGACACCTTTAAAAATCAGATGGGTGACAACACCCTGTAAAGAGCTTTGCTCCGGCGAGAGTAGTACGACGTCCTCAGGTCTGATGACAACGTCTACCGGAGTATTGGTACCAAAGCCTTTATCAACACAGGCAAATTTTATCCCTAAAATTTCAACTAATTCATCCTGCAGCATAGTAGCGGGAATGATGTTACTGTCACCGATAAAATCAGCTACAAAGGCATTTTCCGGTTCGTTATAGATATCTTCCGGTGTACCGATTTGCTGGATATAGCCTTGATTCATGACAACAATGGTATCAGACATGGTAAGTGCTTCTTCCTGGTCATGTGTGACATAGATAAAGGTAATGCCTAACTCGTTTTTCAGACGAATGAGTTCGTACTGCATGTCTTGTCTTAACTTCAAATCTAAGGCGCCGAGAGGCTCGTCTAATAATAATACCTTCGGTTCATTCACAATAGCACGGGCGATAGCGATACGCTGTTGCTGACCACCACTAAGAGAATCAGGCATACGATTGCCATATCCCTCTAAATTTACAAGTTTTAAGGCATATTTAATTTTATCGTCAATATAGCTTTTTGTTTTTCCTTTAATTTTGAGTCCGAACGCAATGTTTTCGGCAATTGTCATATTTGTAAAAAGTGCATATTTTTGGAATACTGTATTCAACTGTCTTTTATTGGGTGCAAGCCTGGTGATATCCTCGCCTCCAAAAATAATGCGACCTTCATCAGGTCTGTCAAAACCGCCAATGATACGCAAAGTGGTAGTTTTTCCACATCCACTGGGACCAAGTAAGGTTAAAAATTCATTTTCACGAATATAAAGATTCAGGTCGTCTAAGACCATGTTTCCACCATAGGATTTGGTAATGTGTTGTAAATCAATCAATTTGTTGCTCATAAGTAACCCTGACTTTCTATCGATATACGTAATTCTTTTATTATACTGTTTAATTATGCAAAGTCAATGCAAAAATGAAAATTTTTGTAGGTTTCATGCGAAATACAGGATATGGAAATGCATAAAAATCTGTTAACAAAAGAATGGGATTATGTTAAAATAAAATCAATAATTCATTGGAGGATAAAAAGTATGAATACTAAGAAATATGTTGCCTATATTTCCACGTATACAATGGGCGATGACCATGGAATTAAAATTTATGACGTAGATATGGAGCATGGTAGATTACAGGAAAAAGGACAGGTTGAGATTACAAACTCCTCTTATGTTGCAATTTCTCATTCGGGTAAATATCTGTATTCTATTACAGACTTTGGTGTTGAAGCTTTTGCTATTGGCGAAACCGGAGAGTTGACTTTAATCAATAAGGCATCTATCAATGGTATGAGAGGCTGTTATTTATCAACAGATTATGAAGATAAGTTCTTATTCTGTGCAGGATATCATGATGGAAAGATTACCGTATTGCGATTGGATCAGAAAACAGGTGCGGTTGGAGCAATTACAGATGAGGTATTCCATAAAGGTTTGGGAAGTATTGCAGAAAGAAGCTTCAGACCTCATATCAGTTGTGTAAAAATGTCTCGTGACAATAAATATTTGTGTGCAGCAGACTTGGGTATTGATTATATTAATGTGTATCGTTTGGATCATGAAAGAGGTACTTTAAAGCAGGTTGATATCATCAGATGCGATATAGAGTCTGCACCAAGACATGTAAAGTTTTCAGAGGATGGCAGATTTATGTATGCGGTCTGTGAGTTAAAGAACTCTGTCGAAGTATATTCTTATAGAGAAGAAAATGGAAATCCGTTTTTTGAACTGGTACAATCAGTAGCGACTTCTGAAAAAACAGAAGCACAGGGTGTTGCTGCCAGTGCATTGAATCTTTCTGAGGATTGGAACTATCTGATTGCTTCCAATGCCGGGGAAAATAGTGTGGCAATGTTTAAGATTAATAAAGAAGATGGTACTTTAGAGAGGTTATTCTGTTTACCTATCAGTGGAGAATATCCAAAGGATGTAGCATTGTTCCCGGACAACAAGCACATGGTATCTTTAAACCATGAGTCGGATACACTGACTTTCTTTACGGTAGATATCGACAAAAAGATAATTGTCATGAATGGTAAGGAAATGAAGGTAAAACAGGCCAATTGTATTATTTTCCACGAGCTTGATTAAGTGAGAAAAGGGGTGCTACGTGCATACATATAGTGTTTTACAGTGGTTGATGTTCTTTTTTATCTATTGTTTTTTAGGATGGGTATGGGAGACTTTATATGTTTCCATAGCTAAAGGAGAATGGGTAAACAGAGGATTCATGCATGGACCGTTTTTACCGATTTATGGTGTTGGCTGTACTGCTATGGTTTTTATCACGATACCAATAAAGGGAAATTTGCTATTTGAATTTATTGCAGGTATGATAGGCGCAACTGTTATGGAATACTATACCGGTGTGGTCATGGAGAAAATTTTTCACTTAAGATACTGGGATTATTCCAAGGAAAAATTTAACCTGAATGGCTATATTTGTCTGAAGGCGTCTATTTGCTGGGGTGTTTTTGCTATTTTAGTACCGGAGGTGCTTCATGTTAAAATTGAGCATTTGGTGCTTGCGATTCCGGAAAATGCCTTGGAAATCATTGTAGTGATTTTAAATGGTTATATTGCAGCTGATTTTTCGGAATCATTCCGAGAGGCAATGGATTTCAAAGAAATATTGATGAATTTGTCTCAAAGCAATAAGGAAATTGCGATGATAGAGAAGAGGGTAGTAGCAGTTTCAGGATTTATCAATGGCGAGTTAAAGGAAAAGTCTGAGGTTGGATTAAAGAAGATTAACAGCACCTTAACAGAAGGAAAACTGGCGTATCAAAAAACAACAGAACAGTTTGGTGAGGTAAAGCAGCATGTTATGGCTTCTCTGGATAATATAAAGAAGCAGTTAGAGGAGAGTAAGGGGGAAGCGGTTGCAGAGAAAAAGAGCTTGCGTGAAGAACTGGAGTCTTATCTGGAAAAGATAAACTTAGAAGAAAAGAAACGTAGTTTTATGACAGAAAGAAAGATGACAAAACGTTCCTTCCGAATTATTCAACGTAATCCGGGTATTACCTCTGACAAATATTTAGATGCTTTGAAAACTTTGATGGAATACAAAAATAGTAAAAAGGAAGATACCAAAGAAGAGACTGAGGACTAAAAATAGGAGAGTGTAAAATAAAGTGTGTAAGTTACCGGTAACAAAACTTACGCACTTTATT
>CAMBAN010000159.1 GCA_945864145.1 uncultured Lachnospiraceae bacterium
CAGGAAAAATCCTTTCATCCGCCGGATACTTATACAACCGGTCTACATATTGTCTCAACTCATTTTTCAGGAATTCCGGAATATCTACCACCCGAACAGACTGTTCCGTTTTAGGTGTTGTTATAATATCCTCTCCGCCAGACCTGTAATATGTCTTTGTGATATGAATCTGATTATTCTCAAAATCAATATCATTGCGGGTCAAAGCTAATGCTTCACCTTCTCGGCACCCTGTCCAAAACAGCAACTCAAAAAAAGCATAGTATCTATCATCCGCATCTATTGTCGCTATGAATTTATCATATTCCTCTTTTGTCCAAAACGACAATTCATCTGCATCAGATTTTCCCATCTTTTTAATCCTTTTGCAAGGATTCCCTGTTAAACCATATATATTACTGGCATGTGTAAACAAAGCAGTCAGTTGGTTCTGAATCATCCTTAGATATGTCTGAGAAAAACCTTTTTCGCGCATCGCATTCTGCCATTGAATAATATCAGGTGGTTTAATCTCATTCATCCGTTTCTCACCAAAATACGGAAGAACATGGGTATCAATCATGTATTTCTTATTCTTGATACTCCGCTCCTTCAATTCACCCTTCTTATCCTCAAAATACATATTTACAAATGTCTCAAGGCTAACTGACATATCAGCATTACTCACTGCTTTCTGTTCACATTCCCAATGCTGGGCAGCTTTTTTTGTTGCAAATCCTCTTTTGGTAGTTTGCTTTCTATTACCGTCCCAAGTGGAATAGTAAAATTTGCAATACCAAGTATTTGTTTTTTCATCCTTATATACCGGCATTATACATTCCTCCTTGTAGAATTAGAGAGCGTCATATAACGCTCTCAATCTTCTCTCCTATCATATTTTCGTTGTCCCCTCCGTACCATTTTTCAGAGAAATATGCCTTACTTATTTTTCCTTTAAGAACTAAGTAGCCCTTTTTTTCGAGTTCAGAGTTTAGTCTCTTAATTATGCTATAAGCAGAGCTTTTGCTTATGCCAAGCATATCTGATACTTCTGTTGCATCATAAAATAAGCGTTGACTCATTGTTAAACCCCTTCTTTCGTAATTACTCCATTAACTCCCATCTTGGGGAAAACGATTCTTGATTCTGTTGTATCGATGGACGATTTTTCTCCGATATATCCATCGACAATCAGTGGATATGCTATGCTTCGTCCAACAATTGACAGGTTGCCCTGAGCAACAAATTCCCCCACCTGCAGTTTTGATAATTTTGGAGCCCAGAATGCCTCATTGCATGAATTAATCATTTTTGCAGTCAATGAAATCCGATTACTGGCAGGCTTGAAAAACAGAGTCAATGCACACTGTGTTATTCTCTGCTGAAGAGTATTTGTAGTTCCTTGAAGAATCATCTGCGTAGCAAGTATCAGATTAACACCCATTCTTCTTCCCTCTGAAATCAGCAAAGGCAATGGATCATTTTTACCAGCTCCAACATTCTGACATTCGTCGATACACACAAAAATGTTATTCTCTTTAAATTGATCAGCGTTTGCAAGCCGCCAAATGTGAGATAAAATTACTTCTGCAACTGCTTCCTGAGTGTTAACATCCAGCCTATTCAAATGAATGACATTAATCTTTCCTTTTTTAAAAATGTCTTCCCCATCTGTAAACACATTGTTTGCAAACAGAAAATGTAACTTCTCGGCCAATTCCATGGAAACAACATCCTGAGATCCCTTAAGCTCGTCCTCAATGGAATTAAACCCATATTTTGCATAGTTTCCGTCTGAAACGGCATTTCCAATTGCACCACGTAATGCCGCTCTCTGCTTTACCCCCATCTTGAATGCTCGGCAAAAGATATCCGTGTCAGCACTGATTGCATTCTCAATACTTTCAGTATCACCATCGGGATACGTGACAGGTTCAAATAAGCGGATACCGATTCCTTTTCCGTGTATATTTATATCATGCAGGTACTTTTCGTATCTTACCCGCAGTGCAGGCAAAATCTGGTCTTTGTTTAATACACCATGACTGTTGATTGCCACTACTGTTTCACCTTGAGCTGCAATGTAACACATAATTTCCTGTATTTTCACAGTTTTTCCTGAACCACTGCTTCCGATTGCTGCGATATGTAAGTTAGGGGAATTTTCCGTATCCCAACTAACTTCTGCACCATCATAATGCCCGAGTTTAATATTTTGAATCATTTCCGCGTCCTCCTAAAAAGTAACATTTGTCTTTAAAACTGAGTTCTCCAGGAATACTTAATTTTTCTAAGTCAAATCTCATCATTCTCAGAGAATGTTCAACTCCATCCGAATCTACATATCTCAGTTTCGTGACATAATTCGGTGTCCTATTATTTTCTGTCGCTAGCACACCCGCATCTCTTAACTTCGATTTCACCAGGTTAATCGGCATTCCAAGATTGGTTTCTTCAAGAATCGACTTGAATTTGGACTCCCGAATATATAAGTATTTTCCTTTGAAGAACAGGATTTCCGAAATATCGTCCCAGTTTATCTGAGTCAATTCGCTCCTATCGTTCAAATCCACGATTCTTAATTCCTGCTGATTCTTTCTCCAGTTTTCCAATGAAACGCAAAAGACATTTGAAATGTCATTTGTTTCCCGCACATTTTCGTCAAAGGCGCATAACCTATTTACTGTATCCAGTATCTGTTCGATGGTAAGTTCCGTATGGCCTTTTCGCAGATAGGGTTCAATAAAAAGTGCAGCTACATTAAGCACCTGCTGCTCCACGCTATAGGCCTCATCCTGATTTATCCTTTCGGCACTGGTCATAATGAATTTGAGGTCATTTGACTTTGGCACAAAATCCTGTAAATCAAGGGATACTGTTGGAAAATCCGAATCATCAAAGAAAATGAAAAATTTTTCGAAGGCTAAGTCTTCAACAATTTCATCATCCGTGATAACAACATCAAGTCCATTCGTCCCCGTATTGTCCGTCTTACAGCGCAGTGCAATTTCTGATTGCTCCTTTTGATGCGCATATCCCTTAGGGAAGAAATGAAATCGAAATTCCGAATTAAGATTCTTTTCAGCATATTCTCTTGGAAATACTCTGAGCGTATCCATTAGCATTGCCATTTTACCTTGATTTACTACGATTGTCAGAAGTCTGGGGAATACATATCCCCAGCTTCTAAGAATTGGCAAGTTAATGGCCAACGATTTTAAAATCATGATAGCAGCTATGTAATCGTTCATCGCCATTCTCCTCCATTTTTAATGCCAATGATTGTCTCACCCGGACAGCTTGCAAAAACCCAGTCAGCTCCAACCTTATTCCACCCCAAACTTCTCGGTAGTAAAATATGGTTTGCTTTCGATGCAAGATAGGCAAAAACCAGCTCGGTCACTTCCTTTTTTCGTTCTTTCAAGGTCGAAATGCAAACTCCCTGTTTCTCCAAGGCTTTTCTCATTCCGTCCGAGCAAAGATTCTGATCAGAAATAGTAATTTTGCTTTTTGTGGCATCCCACGTAATAACTGCCACGCAATCGCTCGAGTCAAACGTGTGATAGAGCACCATTTTGAGACCGCTAACATTTAAAACCGGTGGAGAATAGTATACCGGCTCGCCTACCATTTGCATCTGAATACAGATTTTCCCATCTGCGTTCTCAAATACAGCAAATGTCGCATTGTCACGATGGATTTTCCTTTCAAAAATGCCACGATTAAGTTTTTCTTTCCAGAGAGCCTTCCGCTCATCCTGCTCTTTACGATTCTTATATTCCAACTGCAGCAATTGACGCTTGTACTCCGCATCAATTGAGGACCTCATATCTTCGATCCAAACCTTCTCAATTGCTTGCGAACTAGGCATAAACGCAGGAGTAGGATAAGCACCTGTGTGCGGGGTTCCGGGAAAGGTGCCTCTCTGCAATCCATAATCAACTGTGCCTTCCGGTATTCCTTCCTGAAACGATACCGGGCAAATAGAATCAGTATACCCATTCATTTTTCTCATCCTCCATTAGATTTTTCAACATTTTGGAGATCTCGTCTGTTGTTAAAATGATTCTAGCACAGTCACTCCTACTCATCTTCCACCATGTTTTACTTTATTTTTAATAATATATTTTTTAAGTGTATTTTTGGTGGATATGCGGTATAATTTTACTCAAATACTATTTATATAAAGGAAATAATGGATATGGATAAAACAATCAATCTTGCTCTAAAAAATTATTTTTCAAATAGCAACCGCAACCAACAATCAGAATTAACTGAGTATGAAAGTTTTTCCACGGTTGCAATGCAGCATGATTTAGAGAGAACTTTACTTTATTCTTATAAAGATGTCTATGAATATGAAGCTACTGTAAGCATCTTATTCCTGATTGAGCATAAACTTTCTAGAAAGTATTACTACCATGGTCTTTCGACCATTAACGATTATTTGCATTCATGTTGTGATATTTCGGTTGTCCTAAAATCATATTCTGATATATCACCTAAAAATTGTTCGTTATTTTTACTTGAAAATCATTATGTCTATGAAAAGATGTCTTATGTTGACCTCTCATTATCAACGTATCGTATCACTTCCTCTGTTGAAATGCATATTAACAAGTTTTTAAATTCAACAATTTCTGAACACCTTGGGGTAGAAAAATCAATACAAAGAAACGATTCGGAAAAAGCTGGACACAGATATACTCCTCGTTTTCGAATTCCAGCAAAGAGTATTACAAGCACACTGCTTTTCTTCCGATATTATGATGGAAGAAATTTTGACAACCAAAAAGGACAAGTAGATCCAGATCGGCTCCCACGTTATTCAGCGAAAAGTTCCTACTCGGTTGCATCATATCTTTCTGCTGTAAATATGCTGTTGTTAGAATGCCTGAAAAAGCCTTTAGAAGATAATATTTATTTCTTATTAGATGCTAACAGAGTTTTACATT
>CAMBAN010000160.1 GCA_945864145.1 uncultured Lachnospiraceae bacterium
ATGGAGAGATTTCTCCAAACGAATACTTTGAGTGGAAAATTACATGGCCGCATGCATAAATACTATTATTCATGCACAGCTCACTTTAGTACCAAAATAGTACCAACAAGCAAAAAACAAGCTCGCAAATGCCCATTTTATAGGCTTTTGCGAGCTTGTGAAAATTATTCAAACTCAATCGTTCCAGGTGGCTTACTGGTCAAATCATAGAATACTCTGTTTACTCCTTTGACCTCGTTAATAATTCTGCTCATAACTGTCTGCAGCACGCTGAATGGTATCTCTGCTGCCTCCGCAGTCATGAAGTCTACGGTATTGACAGCTCTTAATGCAACTGCATAATCGTAGGTTCTTTCATCACCCATAACACCAACGGAACGCATATTGGTAAGGGCTGCAAAATACTGTCCGATGCTTCTGTCTAAACCGGCTTTTGCGATTTCTTCGCGATAGATGGCATCTGCATCCTGCACGATACGTACCTTTTCTGCTGTAACCTCGCCGATGATACGGATACCAAGTCCAGGACCCGGGAATGGCTGACGGAATACCAGTTTTTCAGGAATTCCAAGCTCTAAGCCGGCTTTTCTTACCTCGTCCTTGAACAGGTTGCGAAGCGGCTCAATGATTTCCTTGAAATCAACATAGTCAGGAAGTCCGCCTACATTGTGGTGGGATTTGATTACGGCTGACTCTCCGCCAAGTCCGCTTTCTACTACGTCAGGATAGATAGTTCCCTGTGCAAGGAAGTCAACAGCACCAATTTTCTTTGCTTCTTCTTCAAAGACACGAATGAATTCTTCACCAATGATTTTACGCTTTCTTTCAGGCTCTGTGACACCTGCAAGCTTTGCATAGTATCTTTCCTGTGCGTTCACTCTGATGAAGTTTAAGTCAAACTGGCCATTTGGTCCAAATACTGCTTCTACTTCATCGCCCTCATCCTTACGAAGTAAACCATGGTCTACGAATACACAGGTCAGCTGCTTTCCGATTGCTCGTGAAAGTAAGCCTGCTGCCACTGAGGAATCTACACCGCCGGAAAGAGCAAGCAATACCTTGCCATCGCCGACCTTTTCTTTTATTTCTTTTACTGTATTTTCAACAAACGAATCCATTCTCCAAGTACCGGCACAACCACATACACCACGTACAAAATTATAAATCATTTGTGTACCATTTACTGTATGAAGCACTTCCGGATGGAACTGAATCGCATACAAATTTTTCTCTACATTTTGTGTAGCAGCAATCGGGCAATCTGCTGTCCACGCAACAACCTCAAAACCAGGCGCAATTTCAGAAATACGATCAAAATGGCTCATCCAACAAATAGAGTCCTGTGGCATGTCCTTGAATAACACACCATTTTCGGCAAAATGTATCTGTGTTTTACCATACTCTCCTACCTCTGGGGTAATTACCTTTCCACCAAGCTTATGCATCATAAGCTGAGCACCATAACAAAGTCCAAGTACCGGAATACCCAGTTCAAATAACTCCTTCTGATAAGATGGAGAATCCTCCTGATAACAGCTGTTTGGTCCACCTGTTAAAATAATGCCCTTAGGATTCATCTTTTTAATCTGCTCAATATCTATCTTATAAGAATAGATTTCGCAGTAAACATTGCACTCTCTGACACGACGTGCAACCAACTGGTTGTACTGGCCGCCAAAATCAATGACGATTACCTTTTCCTGGTCCATTTTCTCCTCCGTTCTGAAAACCTGTACAAAATAACTACAACAACCTAATTATAGAGGATAGCGTATTCTCTGACAAGCAAGAAAACAAGCGATTTCATTTTTTGTGCATAATGTTAAGAAATTATTCATATCCCTCAAATGCCTTTCATACAATTTACAAAAAGAGCAGAGGGATTTTTTTGAAGGATTATATTGAAGAACGTGCTATTCTTATCGCTACCTATATTATCGAGCATAATGCAACGGTCAGACAGACTGCAAAAGCCTTTGGCGTGTCCAAATCAACCGTACATAAGGACGTGACAGACCGCCTGTCACATATCAATCATGCCCTTGCATTAGAGGCCAGAAAGGTTCTGGATTTGAATAAAGCACAGCGCCACATTCGTGGTGGACTTGCCACAAAAGAAAAATATACACATCGTCAAAAAAGTGGTATGTAATCCATACCACTTTTCCTGTTTCTATACTTCTTCCATAAAATACATCCTGGCCGCATAATCCTGATATATGGCTGTATTCTCTCCAAAGCCTGTTCCCGCAAAGCTTTGCGCCAGCTTTACACCTGCATTTTCCAAGAAAGAACCACTCACTACATAGTCCTCCTTTTCGCCATCCAGCTTGTAAAACCTGGAAATAACCTCCTGTACAAAAGAATCCTGTTTTATATGAACAGGCGCTACCGTATTAATCAAGTCTCCCATACAATGGATATCATATTTTAAGAATCGATTATAAAAATGATAGCTCTTATCAGATTGCAAGCCTCTTGCCTTAAAGGTATGATGTCCGTAATTTGCCACTGCCATTTGTTGTAGCACGATACCAACCGCATTCTTTTTGTCCTCTGAAACAATATCCCATCTGACAAAATCCGTATCAAAAGGAGTTACCTGTTTTGTATTTCCATAGCCACATGCTGCACCGCTGTTTAAACGGTAAAGCTGTCCAAACTGCAATGTTTTTCTCCATCTTTTATACAAACTGATTTGTTCCTTTATTTGTGAAAGCTCCTCAGGCTTTGCATCACAAAGATTACATTCATAACCCAAAATACCTGCACTTGCAACTGCAAAACGGGTTTCCAACGGTGTCACTCGCAACGTCTGATGATTGGGACAGCCCGATACATGCGCCCCGATTACAGACTGCGGATAGCCATAGCTGTAACCGTTTTGAATTGCGCCACGACACATGGCATCTGTACAATCACTTGCCCATACTTGTGGCATATAGGATAGCATACCTAAGTCAAAACGGTTTCCGCCGGAAGCACAAGCCTCAAATAAAATATCCGGAAAGCGTTTCACAAGCTCCTCCAATACATGGTACAATCCTGTGATATAACGGAAAGAAAACTCTCCCTGACAATCTGCCGCCAGATTTGTGCTATAGTAATCGGATACATGTCTGTTCATATCCCATTTCACATAATCTGCCTTACTTCTGCTAAACACATCTGTCATGCTTTCTATCAAATACTGCTGTACCTCGTCCTTAGTCAAATCCAACAGCATTTGATTACGCCCAACTGCATGTGCTTTCCCCGGAATACGCACTGCCCAGTCAGGATGTGCACGGAACAGCTCTGAATCCTCACTCACCATCTCCGGCTCTACCCAAATACCAAATTGCAGGCCCATTTCCTTGATTTTCCCGGAAAGCCCGGCGAGTCCATTGGGCAGCTTTTCTTTGTTGTCCGTCCAGTCTCCCAAAGAAGAAGCATCACTATTTCGTTTACCAAACCAACCATCATCCAGTACAAACAGCTCAATGCCTGCTTCCTTTGCAGCCTTTGCAAGCTTCAAAATCTTCTTTTCCTGTACGTCAAAATAGGTCGCCTCCCAGGAATTTAGCAAAATAGGACGTTCCTTTTTTTTCCAGTTTCCACGTACCACATGCTCTCTGACAAACTGATGCATATGCAGGCTGATACCCTCGTAGCCCGCATTTGAATAGGTAAAAACAGCCTCCGGTGCATCAAAGCTCTTTCCAGGCTCCAGCTTCCAGGAAAAGAAATCAGGATGAATGCCGGAAAGTACACGCATTTTTCCATGCCCACCTGCCTCTATACACTCTCTGTGATTGCCGGAATACATCAAATTCATGGCATAGCAGTCGCCTGCATACTCTCCCACATCATAGGAGCCAAATAGAATAAAAGGATTTGCTTTGTTAGAAGAAAAGCCCGTCGTTGCATCATTTACAAATTTTCCTGCCTGCACCAGAGTGTCAAAGCGATTCATTTCCCTTGCCCAATCACCATGAAAGCTTGTGACTTTAAGCTGTGGCACATCTAAGTCAAGCTGTGCACTCATCAACCTTTTTATGACAACGATGTCATTTCCTTCATTTATTAATCTTGCAAATCTGGTAATACAGTCACAATCTTCAAACACACTGTAAATCAGCTCCAGCTTACAATTGCTGTTTCTGTCTCTCATAGAAATAATTGCCGAATGATAGGTATGAGTATCTATCTCCTCAAAATAAGCACCCGGCAATCGCTTGGGGCTTGCCTTTGGTACCACAAGTCTGACCTCTTCAAAACGAAAATCACTACTACTGCTGCCATCCGGATATGTAAGCTCCACAAAAGGTTCTCTCATATCGCCTTTTCCTCTTCCTGACATTTCCAGACACACATCATCCAGGCAAAGATTTGGTGCATTCACATCTGCAATCACACTACACCCATTCTGATTTTGTACCTTAGGAAGAAGTGCCCTGATGGCATCCCCGCTTCTGTCCAGCTTAGGTCCATAATACAAATGCACCAGATTTCCTGTTTCATCTGCATAAAAGACATAAGAGGTATTTTTCGTCTCTAAAACAACAACATTATTCTCTGCTACAATCATTCCTCATCCCTCTTTCATAGGTAGAAAAACTATTTTCTTGCCTGAAGCTGTTCATTGATTTCCTCAAGTTTGGCATCTGTTAAAATATATTTCTTTGCAAAAATAATTACGGCAATCACCAGCCCAATCATAGGAAGGACTGACATCGTTGTGCGCAATACTGCTACGGAAGAAGCACTTGCCTCTACCGCCGCTGCTGCCTCTGAGGTATCTTCACTAATATGACTGATAGAAAGACAAATGGAAGCAAGAAGTGCTGCAAATCCGCTTGCCAGCTTTACTACAAAGGTCTGCATTGAAAAAATCACGCTTTCATCCCTGCGGTTATTTTTTAACTCTCCATAGTCAACCGT
>CAMBAN010000161.1 GCA_945864145.1 uncultured Lachnospiraceae bacterium
AACTGGTGGAGAAAGCCGGAGAGCGTGTGAAGTTTACCGGATATATTGAGAATCAGAAATTATATCGGTACTATCAGTCGGCAGATATCCAGGTTATTCCATCTCTGTGGGAAGAGGCAGCGGGTCTGATTGCTATTGAGGGAATGCTTTCCGGACTGCCCCTTATTATTACGAAGTCCGGTGGAATGATAGAGTATGCACCATCTAATGTGGCTGTATGGATAGATAGAGATAATATTATTCCGAATCTGGAAGCTGCAATCACACAGTTGGCAGATGACAAAGAAAAGCGGAAAGAGATGAGTGAGTTATCTTTGGAGCGGGCAAAAGAATTTCCGAAAAAGAAATTTTATGAAGATTATATAGAGGTTTTTGAATATGAAAGAATTGGGGAAAGATAAGGCACTCATTATAAATACAATTGCAAGCTTTGTGACATTTATTGTAGGACTTGGCATAGCGTTTTTCTTTACACCGTTTTTGACAGATACGGTAGGGGAAGAGGCATATGGTTTTGTGAGTCTTGGAAATAATGTAATTAACTATATTACAATTCTCACGGTAGCGCTGAACTCAGTAGCGGGAAGATTTATTACGATTGAGTATCATCAGGGCAAGAAGAAAGAAGCCAATGAATATTTTTCATCTGTATTAATGGCAAATATAGCGATCATACCGGTTATTCTTGCAGTTGCAGTACCGGTGATCTTAAATGCGGAGAAACTGTTAGATATTCCGGTTGAACTGGAAGAATCGGTAAAGCTTTTATTTTTCTTCATTCTGTTTAATTTTATTATTACTTTGATCAGTACGGTATATAATGTAGCAACTTTTATTACCAATAGATTATATTTAAGCAGTATTGCCAATATTGTGACGGCATTACTCCGTGTGTTTTTAATGTGTCTGCTGTTTGGTATGCTGCCTCCAAATGTAGCCTATATTGGAATCGTAACCTGTATTTGTACGTTTGTTGGGCTGGTAATGAACATGTATTATACCAGATTGCTTGTACCTGATATACGATTGAAAAAGTGTTATGTCCATTGGGTCAAGGTAAAAGAACTTATCAGTGCCGGAATCTGGAATTCCATTTCCAGATTATCGCAGGTCCTTTCGGATGGATTGGATTTGGTAATTACGAATATCTGGATCAGTGCATACCTGATGGGGGAATTGTCTATTGCACAGCAGATCCCAACGTATATTTCGACATTGACGAATACACTCATTAATTTATTTAGTCCAAATCTTACAATGTACTATGCGAAGGATGATACAGAGGCGGTGGTAAAGGAACTGAAACTTTCCATGAAATTTTCCTCATTTTTTGTCAATATTATTTTCTGTGTACTTGTTGTTTTTGGAACATATTTTGTACAACTTTGGGTGCCAAATCAGGATGTGAATCTGATTTATTCATTACTTGTAGTCATTATGATGAGTCTGATGGTATCAGGAGTGACGACATCCTTAAACAATGTATTTCTTATAACGAACCGTCTGAAGGTAAATTCTATCTTCTGGCTGATCATAAGTTTTACCAATGTATTTCTTGTATTTATTTTCTTGAATACAACATCACTTGGAATTTATGCAGTGGCAGGTGTCAGCAAGGTAACAGGAATTCTTGGTAACCTGATTTTTGTTCCGCTATATGCATGCAAATGTTTGAAAATAAAATGGAATACATTCTATCCAATTATTTTCAGGTATATTGGAACGACATTTATTATGATGATCGTATTTTTTGGAATTAAAAGGCTATATGTATTGCCAATTAACTGGATAACATTTTTTGTAGTATGTGTGATCGCAGGATTTGCTGGATGTATTGTTAACTTTTTTGTATTATTGAATCATACGGAAAGAAGTATTATGAAAAATAAAATTATGGCGAGGGTAAGAAAATAATGGATGAAAAGAAAAAAATTGGAATTCTGACGTTTCATAACGCACATAATTATGGGGCAGTATTACAGGCGTATGCATTGAAAACAAAATTGAACCGTATGGGATATAAGGCAAAGATTTTAAATTATCAGAATCCTTATATTGCGAGATTATACCGAAAAGGCATTCATGTTGATTTTTGGAAGAGAGATATTCTGCCATCAAGATGGGGCAAGGTATTTCACGAAGTGGGTGAGAACCTCTATGGATTGAGGGAATGGAAGAATCAGTGGACTGCATTTGAAAAATTTATAGGAGAGAAACTGCTAGACGGACAGGAAAAGAAACTGACACTGGATGACTTAGCAAAGGAGCAGTGCGATGTTTATATTTTGGGAAGCGATCAGATATGGGCAAGGGAACTGACACATGGTTTTGACCCGGCATATTTTGGACAATTTGCACCGGGGTGTAAGAAAATCTCCTATGCAGCGAGTGTGCCAAACGGAAGTATACCTGAGGCGGAGCAGGCTCATTTTGAACAGGCATTAAAGAGTCTTGCACATATATCCGTAAGGGAAGAGAAACTTGCACGGGTAGTTGAGAAATTGACAGGAAAAGAAGTTACTACGGTTGTGGATCCGACACTTCTTTTAGAGAGGGCAGATTATGAGGATTTATTATATGAAGAGCCGTTGGTAAAGGAAAAATACATATTTGCCTATTTTGTGGTAGAGGATGCGTTGTTGGGCAAATGCGCAGAAAAAGCGGCAGCAGTGCTCGGATATCGACTGATTGAGTTACATTATAAAAAAACACCGAAACTGAAAAGTGAGAATATGATTTTTGATGCGGGACCGAGAGAGTTTCTGACGTATATTCGTGATGCAGAAATGATATTTACCAATTCTTTTCACGGAACGGTTTTCTCCATTCTCTTTCAAAAAAAGTTTTATAGTGTATACAAAGAGAATGGACGTATCAGCAATCTGCTTGCATTTCTGAATCTGGAAGAAAGGCATATAACGGCTGAAGATTCAATGAACTACGCAGATGGGATTGATTATACCCATGTGGGGGATAAACTTTGTAATTACAGAAGGCAGTCTGTTGAATATCTTAAGAAAGGGATTGAACAATGAGAGTCATAGAAGAATTTTCTTTTGATGAAGAACCGGGAAAAACACAGGTGAAATCAAATATTACAGAATCTGTGGAAAAACCATATATTTCTATTGTGACACCATTTTACAATGCAGAGCAGAATTTCATACAGACATATTATTGTGTGGTCAATCAGAGCATGGAGGCGTTTGAATGGATAATTGTAGACGATGGAAGTTCAAGACCATCTGCAGTTGAACTGTTGGAGGAATATGGGGAAAAGGATGCCCGTATCCGTGTAATTCATCAGAAAAATCAAGGACAGTCTGTGGCAAAAAACAACGGGATAAAAAACAGCAGGGCAGACATCATAGCATTTTTGGATGCTGATGATTTAATAGAACCGTTTTATCTGGAAATTTTATATAAAGCATTGAACGAGTATCCGGATGCAGCTTGGAGTTATACAGATCTTGTTGGATTTGGCAGTCAGAGATATATCTGGTGTAAGCCCTTTTCGGCAGGTCGAATGACGTTTAATAATACACTGGTGAATGCAGCACTGTTTCGCAAGAGTGATTTAGATGAGGTTGGATGCTTCCCGGAAAAATGGAAGCATTACGATGAGGACTGGGCACTCTATCTGAAATTGTTAAGAGCGGGAAAACATCCGGTTCATGTGCCGATAATTGGATTCTGGTATCGCCGGAGTAATACAGGAATGC
This sequence comes from uncultured Lachnospiraceae bacterium, assembly GCA_945864145.1. Classification (GTDB taxonomy): domain Bacteria; phylum Bacillota; class Clostridia; order Lachnospirales; family Lachnospiraceae; genus COE1. The sequence goes on from CAMBAN010000161.1 coordinate 3,723, forward strand.
AGCAGACTGTAAGAAAAAATGAAAATCTTAGGAAACAGTCGGATGATTATATCGCAGATATTGCAAAAAAAGTAGATATTCATATAAAAGGGGAAGAATATGAAGGAAAACTGCCACAGGAAGCTGTAAAGACAGGTTTCAATAGTAAAGAACGGATTCTTGCGAAAATCCTTTCCAATAATCTGGGAGTGAAAATAATCTCCAGTATGTACCGGCACTAATTTGTATTGCCGGCAAAATATGCTATAATATGTGTGTATTGTGGGTTGGTTTGGCACATGGTATATGAGCAGAAGGTGAGGAATATTAATGAATGAACAAAATATGACAAGGCGAAAAGAGGTTGATCTGGAAATTACAGATTTTTTATGGGAAATTGTAAGAAATTGGAGAGTTATTGCAATCTGTCTGATAATAGGAGCCGTTTTATTATGCGGTTATCAGTATATAAAAGACAGCAGGAATGCAGATACAACAGCGGATGAAGTTGTAGAAGAATACTCCAAAACAGTGCATGAAATGAAAGAAGCTCTTGGGGCACAGGATTTGGATCAAGTCTATGGTGCAGTCGCAATTAAAAAGCAGCTGGATGAGAAAAGCGATTATGCAGATAACTCCCCATTAATGGCTGTTAATCCGTATGCAGAGAATTTAATTTTGTTACAGTATCGTGTGCAGAGTGATGAAGGAAATGCTGCAGAACTTGCAGCAATTTATCAGGATTATCTTATGTATGGTGAACTGGCATCGGAAATGATTGACTGTGACAGCCGGAAAGATGAAACAATATATGCGAAGGAAACTTATGAGACTGGCTTTACAGTACGTATTCGTGGAAGCAGGGAAGCGGATTGTAAAGAACTTGCAGAGAATGTGAAGAAGGGACTTAGTGCATATGCACAGAGGATGGATGAAAACTTTACTGCACATGAATTAGAACTTGTGAATGAAAGTTCAAATATTATTGTAGATCAGGAACTTGCACAGCTGCAGGATGATACGGCATTGGCAATCAAGAATCTTGGCGAACACTTGGATACAATTAAAAGTAAGATGAATGGTAATCAGTTGGAGCTTTATGTGGAACTTACAGAGAATCAGCCAGAGCAAA
>CAMBAN010000162.1 GCA_945864145.1 uncultured Lachnospiraceae bacterium
GTTTTTAAGCCATTCTTATGTGCACATTCCTGCTGTGTCTTAAAAATGTCTAATGACTCTGTTAATAATGCTTTTCTGCCGATATCTTCTGTCTTTCCGTGTCCTGTTACCTTTTCTGCGTACTCAGGAACCATCTCTGGTCTGTGGATAATGTTTACTACAAATTTGTCCACTTTGCTACCTCCTTTAGTGTATCTATTTCGTGCAAAAATAATTACTTTCTCGTTTCTTTGGAACAATTAAAGTATAGCACCTATTCGACCATCATTGTTTATAAATACAATGAAAAAAAGTGCAATTTCGGTCATGTAGGATTAACATAACCAAAAAACTTGCACTTTTGTTCTACTGTATGTTCTTTTTTGAACATTTTACAAACAGGTTCTTAAATTCCGCAAAAGCTAAAATTGAGCTCTAACGGTTTTGTCATATCGATTAAATATTCCTCATGCGTTCTTGCGCCCCAGCTATCGTCACCGGCAACTCCCATCTGTGCAAGAGAAATCTTTAAAACGGTGTAATAGATTGGTGGAAGCTCATAGCTATGCATGGCATTTTCCAGCTCATGCGGTGTATATGGTAAGGCGGAAAAACTTAGCTCATTTCCTTCAAAGAGAAGTCCTCTACCTTTCTTATCTGTTACCCTGGCAAATCTTACATGCGTATGATTTCCACATTCCTGTGGTGCAAGATACGCTGCCATGTTATCCACAACTTTATTAGAGAACAGACCCAGTTTTCCACCTTTTTCTCTATCCTGATACGTCTCCTGTGGACCATATCCATACCAGGTCAGATTTTCATAGTCTGCATCCATCTTAAAGAGCATACCAAACTCCGGCATATCATGCATGCCTTCTACAGGCTCATAGTAGAGCTTTGTATCAATCTTTCCTGATGGATTGACCGTATAAGTAACTTCACAGGAGGTTTCCGGTGTCGTTGGTAAATAATAAGTATACGTAACTGTTACCTGATTTTCTGTTTCCGTTACCACCGGATTTGGCTTATGCACACCCGGCTTTCCGGTCAGTTGATACATACTTGCAATCTTCCACTGTGCATAACGATACGGCATCTGATTACCCTTATCATTATCTGTCGGTGCTCTCCAGAAGTTTGGCTTTGGAATGGATTTGAACATTTCTTTTCCGGCATAGACATAAGAAACAAGTCCTTTGCCGCCAAGGTCAAACAGTATCTCAAAGTTATCACCTTTTACACCCAGATTGTAAGTACCATGGATAATTTTCATTTTGGAAGCAATCCTGTTTTCCAAAGGAACAGCCACCTGATATACACCCTGTCCAAAGGCTACTTCATGACCCTTTTTCGCCCATAAAGTATCTTCTTTTAAAGCAAAGGAGACAGTTACCGTATATTCATGGCAGACCGGTCCTGCTTCTGTGGTATTTTCAGCCTTTGCAAGGCTGCCGGAAATCAGTTCACAAGCCCACTCCGGAAGTACAAACGTTTCTTTTGAAAGTGGTGCTACTTTAGTATCTACCTTTTCCTTGCGGATTTCTTCTCCATTAAGTGCAACAGCTACAAAGCAATCATATTCGCAGGTGCATGTAAATAAATTCTTATTCCATACTTCAAAATGGTCATCTGTAACGGTAACCTGAATACCCTGATAATTGTATTTTACTTCCTGCATTTTCGGAGATGGCAATCTGGTGCCTCCATAAGCAATACCATTTCCACTGAAGTTATAGTCACAGGGTCTGTCATCGAAGTCGCCACCATAGCCCAGCACTTCATTGCCATATCTGTCTTTAAAATAGATAGACTGGTCGATATAGTCCCAGATAAATCCACCCTGATATAATGGTTCTTCATCTGTAAGCTCCGTGTATTTGTGCATACCACCACAGGAATTTCCCATTGCATGCGTATATTCACACTGGATAAACGGCTTGCTTCTGTCCTTCTTTAAAAATTCACGTATCTCATCTGCTTTGGCATACATACGGCTTTCCATATCAGAAGTATCATTATAACGTCTGTCGTTAAAGACACCTTCATAATGTACTAATCTCGTCTGATCCAGGCGACGTAACTTCTGTGACATTTCCCAGATAACGCTTCCGCCAAAGGATTCATTACCGCATGACCAGATTAAGATAGAGGGATGATTTTTATCACGCTGATACATGGATTCCACTCTGTCTAAAAGAAGATTCTGCCAGTCCTTTCTGTCTCCCGGAAGTGCTTCTTCCATTGGCCATACGCCTCTAAGAATGGGCTCCCACATGCCATGCGTTTCCATATTACATTCGTCAATCAGATAAATACCATACTCATCACAAATTTCATAAAGCATGGAATCATTCGGATAATGGCTGGTACGGATTGCATTGATATTATGACGTTTCATAGTGATAATATCCTGCAAAATATCTTCACGACTTGGTACACGACCTGTACGCGCACTAAATTCGTGTCTGTCAACACCCTTAAATACAATTCGTTTTCCGTTGATTGTCATAAGCCCGTTTTCAAGAGCAAAACGTCTGAAACCAATTTTTTGCGGAATTACTTCCTGTAAAGCACCTGTCTCATCATAAACAGAAATAGTCAGGTCATACAGATTTGGCTTCTCTGCACTCCACAATTGAGGGTTATCTATCAAAAGAGTGATTCCATTCCCTGTCTGATAGGTGACACTAATGTCAGTTTCATATTCTGGTGCAGGACAGTTAATGGTTTCATATTCCGTAGAAGACAGCTTAAATTCTCCTGAAGCAACGGCATTTCCCTGATAAGCTAAAGCAAGCTTTGCCATTCCTGCGGAAAGGTTAGCACTGCATACGGCCTGTAAATTTACCTCTAATCGTGCAGCTGCATAGTCCTCGCTTAGATTCGTAAGTATCTTGATATCCCTTACATGCACATTGGGAATCGCATAGAGAAAAACGTCTCTAAAGATTCCCGAAAAACGGAAGAAATCCTGGTCTTCACACCAGCTTCCTGCTGTCCATTTATATACCTGTACAGCAATCTTGTTTTCTCCCTCGTGCAAAAGCCTGGTCAATTCAAACTCTGACGGTGTAAAGGAATCTTCACTATATCCGACAAAGCTTCCATTACACCATAAGGCAAACCCGCTTTCCACACCCTGAAAAGAAATAAAAATCCTCTTATTTTCCATTTCCTTTGGGATTACTACATATTTTACATAGCTTGCAACAGGATTAAACTCTGTTGGTACTTCTCCAGGCTTAACCTCCTCATGTCCATCCCATGGATATTGTACATTGGCATATTGGGGTTTATCATAACCTTCCATCTGGATATGTGCAGGCACATGAATATCATCCCATGCTTTACAGCAGACATCCTCTGCATAAAAATCTTGTGGAGCTTGTGCAAAATTTTTTGCATAATAAAATTTCCAAACCCCATTTAATCCCAATCGGAAGGAAGATTTTCCTGCTGCTACTTCTTTCTCATTTGCAAAAAAACAATGGTCAGAATGTGCTTTTAACCTGTTCTTTGCAAAAACTGTCGGATCCTTAATCTGTTCTAATGTTACCATTCCCATATACACCTCTCCATTCATTACTCAGAAAAAGCATTTATGCTTTTTCCTGTGTGAAACTTAGAACTTCTTTACGAAAGAGCCCTTGCTCTGAGTAATTAGAAGTTCTTTTCACACTACCATCCTTTCAATGCAGATATTTTGTATTCCAATAATTTTCCTTCATGATTATCCGGTCGCTTTTTCCACTGATACGGAGAAGTGCCGATAATTTTTCTGAAATTGCGGTTAAAGGTCGATGGTGTGATAAATCCAACCTTTTCAGCGACCTCCTCCATACTGATGTCTGTTTTATCTATTAATTCACAGGCCTTTTTCACACGGACAAAATTTACATACTCGATAGGAGTCATATTCATTTTTTCCTGGAAAATACGCCTGAAATGTGTCTCACTCATATGGCATTCTGCTGCCAAATCCGATATTTTAAAGTTGCTCTGATAATTCATTTCTACATAGGCAATCGCTTTTTCCAGCTGCAGACCGCTCGCCTTTACATTGTTTGCCAGGTTCTTTTTCCCATTATGACGTGCAATGGCAAAAAGCAAAGCATAAACAAGTCCATTCACTGTATTTTTGTAAAACTCCTGCTTTTGCTGCATTTCCTCAAAAATGTTTCTGACTAAGGTAAAAAGCAAAGGATTTTCTTCTACCTTGATAAAAAAAGTCCTCTGGTTGATAGCTTCCAATAAATCTCTGATTTCCTGAATGTTTTGCTTACCAACACTCTGCAGGACTGCTTCCGGGTCGATATACAAATACTCCCAAAAAGCCGGAACTCCCTGGTCGCTTCTTGTCACATGAAGAAAATTAGCCGGAATACAAGACAGCATGCCTGCTGAAAATCTATAATAATCATCTTCCAATACTAAATCGCCGTCTCCATAATGGCAAAAACCGATTTCCAGCAAATTGTGAAAATGCTGGCTATTGATATTTTCTCCATAAACCTGTATCCACTTATTTCCCATAAGTGCAAGCACAGGCTCATCCTGCGGCACTTCATAAAAACGAAATTCAGCCGATTGCTTTTTCTTCTTAGGCATGGTCTCTCTCCTTTTCTGTAGATTTTCTGTATACCATTTCAAAACCAAGCAGGTTCTTTTTCTTTACCGGTTTTCCCTGTATGCTGTCTAACAGCACAGAACAGGTCAGACGTCCTAACGCCTTATCATCAAAAC
>CAMBAN010000163.1 GCA_945864145.1 uncultured Lachnospiraceae bacterium
TGGTTCAAATTACATAGCATATAATTCCATCGGCAGGTTTGCCGGCAACTATGCGTGTCCGTTTATTTCCGCAGATTACTACGGGACACAGGGAAGTAAAGGGAAAATGAATCTTAAAACAATGCAGAAAACAGCGACGGATTTGTATGACTGGGCAAAAGAGGAGTATCCGGATGCTGAGATTATTGTTATGGGACATAGTTATGGCACAGGTATGGCAGCATATCTTGCGAGTGCGAGAGAATGCCACACATTAATTTTGTTATCTGCATATCGTGATTTGACAGATTTATATAATAAAATGATTCCGATTTTCTTTGGACCGATGGAAATCTTTATTTCCAATAATATTAAAATAGATGAATATGCCAGAAGTGTAATGTGTCCGGTGTATGTGATTGGATCGAATGCAGATCGCACGTTGGACGCTGCACTTCAACAGAAGGTGGCAGAATGTTTTGACAATGCAGAAATTAAAATCTTTGAGGGAGTCAGTCATGAAGATTATCTGGTCACGGAAGATGTTGTTGCGTATATCAGGGCAATTGCTGAAGATATTTGATGCAGCAGTGGGCTGAAAACAGGTCTTCTCAAAAACGGTCAATGGCTATATAGTGTAACTATAGCTATTGACCGTTTTGTACAAAAAGGAGAACCAAAGTAATGGTAATGAAAGAATTTGGATGCAATAATGAAAAAAAGATACTGCTCATTCACGGTGCCGGAACCAGTTACAAAATGTGGACGGCGCAAATAGAGATGTTGTCGGATGAGTATCATCTTTATGTACCTACTTTGAATGGTCATGTGATAGGAGAAGACAGGGAATATGTGGGACCGGCAAAGGAAGCAGAAGAAATATTGGAATGGTTTAAAAAAAATGACATTCAAAAGATATATGCAATAGCAGGAGCATCTTTAGGCGCTTATGTTGCAGCGGAGATTTTGCGAACAAGTCCCGACTTTGCAGAGTATGCATTTATCGAATCGTTAAAATCTTATCATTATGGGGCTGCCATGACGCAGATTTTTTCTGTGTTGGGAGAGAAAATGCTGCGAAAGGCGGCAAGTGTAAAAGGTATCATGGAGGGCGCATATCAAAAAGACTATATATCAGATGACATGAAATATGTTTTGACAAATATGACGAAAGAATCCATACATAACGTCTTGCTGACGGCAGCAAGTTACAGTGTGCCAGAGGGCGAAAAAAATATTACAGCCAAAACATTAATCGTGTATGGAAGCAAAGAAGAAAAATTGTGTAAAAAGAATACAGAACGTTTCATGAAACAGATGGTGAATGGTCAATGCATGGTACTAGATGGGTATGACCATGGGGAATTAGCCATTGGGAATCCCGAAAAACATGTTAAAATGTTAAGAATGTGGCTGAAAAATGGTACAATAGCAGAGGGCGAAGGAAATGAATGAAAGATTTTTTTTGTTGGATGAAAAACGGCAGCAACAGATATTAGATGCGGGATACAAAGGATTTGCACAAAATACCTATAAAAAGACATTGATGTCTATGGTAGCAGAGGAAGCAGGAATATCAAAATCATTGCTGTTTCATTATTTTGTAAATAAAAAGGAATTCTATTTATATTTGTATGAAAGAGCACTGGCGCGGGTGAAGGAAACGTTGCCAGATGAAACAAATATTGAGGAGAGAGAATTGTTTGAATTGCTGAAAGAGCATATAGAAAAGAAATGGCAATTATTGAAAGAGACGCCATTTTTACTTCAGTTTATGAGTCGCTCCTACTATGAAACAGACGAGACTTTGCAAAAAGAGCTACGTGGTATGACGAGTCGGCATATGACAGAGCCCATAGGTAAAATTATGAAGCGAGCAAAAAATGTAAAAGCAGATCCGGAAAAAGAGGAAATCATCCGGGTAGTACTTTATATCGCAGAAGGTTTTGCATATGCCAATATGGAAACAATTCAAAGAAATCCGCTAGAAGCAATGAGGGAGTTTGACGGTCTGTTAGATTATGTGAAAAAATTATATGATAATAAAAACAGAAATACGTAATTTTTGCGGAGGTATCATGAAATAGAAAAAATAATCTTGACATTCGAGATCATAAAAGTTATTATATACATACCGACGGTACGTATAATAAAACGAATCATTTCGAAATGGAGGCAGGAATGGCAAGAAATAAGTATCCGGAGGAAACACATAAACGGATTTTGGATGTTTCCACTAAGCTGTTTTTTGAGAAAGGTTATGATAAGACTTCTCTCCAGGATATTGTTGATGAGCTTGGTGGAATGACAAAGGGTGCAATCTATCATCATTTTCGGTCGAAAGAAGAAATCTTTATTGCAGTAATGGAGCGTATGTGCGAGGAGAGTAATATCGCAATGGCGAAGCTCAGGGATGATACATCTTTGACGGGAAAACAGAAGCTTCAAAAGATGTTTTCAGATTCGCTGACGAATCCTGAACAAAAGGATAAGTTTGCGGTAACTCCCAATTTGTTGGAAAACCCCAAATTACTGGTATACTATTTGAAAATGGTTGCATATACAGTTGTGCCGGATTATGTTGTACCGGTAATTAAGCAGGGGGTGGAAGATGGCTCAATTGAAACCGATTATCCGGAGGAGCTTGCGGATGTCATCATGTTTTTGACGGATGTGTGGATCAATCCGACAATTTTTAAACTTTCTGCCAAGCAGCTTACGAATCGTATTTTGTTGATTAATGATTTTATGAAGCAATTTGGCATAGAATTAATCAGCCAGGAAATGATTGACTGTATGGTTACATGCAGTAACGTAACTGAATTGTGAGAAACATATAAACTGTCCTAAGGTAGGCATGAAAATGAATATTTGGGACAGTTAAAAAATACCCATATACATACCGACGGTATGTATATGGGTATGGAAAAGAAATATTACGTTATTAGGAGAGAGAGAAAAAGATGTGGAATCGAAATTTTATCATGGTAGTGTTAGGACAGATTGTTTCATTGTTCGGAAACGCAGTTTTGAGGTTTGCGTTACCACTTTATTTATTGAATCAGACAGGCTCAGCAGCATTGTTTGGAGTTGTGAGTGCGTGTGCTTTTATTCCGATGATTGTCTTAAGTCCGATTGGCGGAATTTTTGCAGACCGTGTAAATAAGAGAAATATTATGGTTGTGCTTGATTTCTTGACGGCATTACTGGTACTGGCAATTATTTTGTTGTTAGGGAAAATGGATCTTGTTGTACTTTTGCTGTGCGCATTGTTCACGCTCTATGGTATCAATGGTGCATATCAGCCGGCGGTGCAGGCAAGCATACCGATGTTGCTTCAAGGTGAGCATATTATGCAGGGAAATGCAGTGATTAATCTGGTAAGTTCATTTGCCGGATTGATTGGACCGGTGATTGGCGGTGCACTGTTTGGTTTTTACGGAATTATGCCAATATTGTATGTCAGCGGAATTTGCTTTCTTTTGTCAGCTGTAATGGAGATTTTTATCCGGATTCCTTATGAAAAAAAGCCTGTAAAAGGAAATATTTTTGCAATCGGATTTGGAGATTTAAAGGAGAGCTTTCACTATATGCACAAAGAGCAACCTGTCATCATGCAGTTTTCCCTTGCGGTTGCATCAATCAACATGATATTGAGTGCACTTGTAATTATCGGACTCCCGGTAATTGTGACACAAATGCTTGGCTTTGATAGTGTAACAGCGAATCGGTTGTATGGATATGCCGAGGGTGCTATGGCAATGGGGTCTTTGGGCGGTGGAATGGGAGCCGGATTATTTGCAAAAAAAATGAAGGCAAAAAACGGATATCTTCTATTACTATTTGATGCATTGACGCTTGTTCCGATTGGTTTTGCAATTATGTTTCCTATTCCGCAGCTTCTTGCCTATGGAATTATCCTGGTAAGTTGCTTTGGTATGATGTTCCTGGCAACCTTATTCTCTATACAGATTATGTCTTGTCTGCAGACGATGGTACCTACGAATCTGGTTGGAAAGGTCATTTCCTGTGCCCTGTGTATCGGCATGTGTGCATCGCCAATCGGCCAGGCAATCTATGGGGGATTGTTTGAAGTGCTAAAGGAAAAGGTTTTTGTTCTGTTTTTTGTTGCGGCTGTATTGACTATGTTACTGTCTTTGGCAATGAAGAAAGCGTTTAGAAAGCTGGAAGAATTGGTATAAGTTAAAAAATGCTTGACAGATAAGAAGTATTCATATAAAATAATGCGCAACAAGTTGCATATTAAAGGAGCGTATATGCTGGAACAGTATAAGGAACTAGGAAAGGGTATAAAGCAGAAGAAGAATCTGCTGTTTGCAAATGTGTTTATACAAGAGAATTTACTGCATGCAATCGTTGATAGAAATAGCGAGATTTCAAGCAAACAGTGGCTTCTTATGGCAGTATGTAAATCATTTTCAAAACCACAGGATTTGTCTACTCTGGCAAAATACATGGGGTGTTCCAGACAAAATGTAAAGAAGCTCGCCTTACAACTTGAAAAGAAGGGATATATTTCGCTGGTTAAGTCTGTATCAGATGCACGTAGTATATGTGTGGAGATTACCGAAAAAGGATGGGAATTTAGTCAGAGAAATACGGCAATGGCGGAATCAATACACAATGCACTTTTTCAATATTTTTCAGATGAGGATATTGATATGTATTTCGAGCTTTCAATGAAGATGATACAAGGAATAGAAAATCTGGAATGCTTTTT
>CAMBAN010000164.1 GCA_945864145.1 uncultured Lachnospiraceae bacterium
TATTAATCATGTCGGGCAGAAGAATCCATTTTTAGATAATTGAATATCATGCCATATCACTGATATAATAATAAAATTTGATATTGCACAGCAGCCTCTCGTGTTATATAATGAACGTCATAATTTACAGTATTTTCGCACATTCCCCATAGGAGAATAATACGAAGTCCCACAAAAACAGAGGAGAACAACATGAAGTACACAGACAAAATCAAAATGAAAAATGGACAGGAATGCACAATCAGAAATGCCACATACGAGGATGGACAGCAGGTATCAGAGCTTTATGCAAGAGTACATGATGAGACTGATTATCTGCTGGCATATTCAGATGAACATGCTTTTGACGTAGAGGGAGAAAGCGAGTTTTTGAAGGGAAGAGAGGAGAGCAGCAAGGACATAATGCTGCTTGCAGTAGTCGATGGAAAAATTGTTGCAAATGCGGGTATTTCTGGAATAGGAAACAAGGACAAGGTAAAGCATAGAGCTGAATTTGGAATTTCGGTATTGAAGGAATACTGGGGGCTTGGAATTGGCAGAAATTTGATGAAGGTCTGTGTGGAATGTGCGAAAAAAGCGGGATATAAGCAGTTAGAGCTTGAGGTTGTGGCTGACAATGCCAAAGCCTGCAAAATGTATAAAAGTGCAGGCTTTGTTGAATTTGGAAGAAATCCAAAGGGATTTCTGTCCAGATATTCGGGCTATCAGGAAGTTGTCAGCATGAGACTGGAGCTTTAATCCTGAATTTCCGCAAGAGCCTTCTTAAACTGAAAAGCAAATAAAACGGATGTAAAGGTCACTGCAAGTATATCCGCAATCGGCTCTGCCATATACACGCCCTGAGTCTGATCAGCTACAAGCTGTGGCATGATATAGATAAGCGGAAGCAGCAACACAAATTTACGCACTACTGCAACCACAATAGAGTTTACAGCTTTACCGAGGGATGTAAAGGTCATCTGGCAGGCAATCTGGATGCCGAAGAGGAAGAGTCCCCCCAGATAGATTCTAAGCACTGGTGCTGTAAATTCGACCAGATTTGCATCTGATGTAAAAATGCTTACAAACACCTGAGGAACAAGCTGGACAGCAGCCCAGAGCAGGGTAGAATATGTCAGACAGGTAATTAAAAGCAATCTGAAAGTTTTCTTTACCCTGTCTGCATTTTTGGCTCCATAATTAAAGCTGGAAATCGGCTGGGCACCCTGTGCGATACCTTGGAGAGGCAGCATGGCAAACTGCATGACGCTGGTCAAAATGGTCATGGCACCGACTGCAATATCTCCACCATAACGAAGCAGGGATGAGTTGAAGCAGACATTTACAATGCTTTCACTTGCCTGCATGATGAAAGCCGCAAGTCCCAGTGTGACGCAGGGAAGGATGACATTTGCCTGCAGAGGCATATACTTTTTTCTTAGATGAATATCTGTCTTTTTACTGCAAAGAAAATGAACAACCCAGGTTGTGGAAACCGCCTGTGAGATTATGGTTGCCAGGGCTGCTCCTTTTACTCCCATATTAAGAGCAAAAATGAATACAGGGTCTAAAGTAATATTACAAATGGCACCGATAAGCACGGAAACCATGGAAACTTTTGTAAAGCCCTGGGCAGTAATAAAGGCGTTCATGCCCAGAGTGAGCTGAACAAACAGAGTACCAAAAGCGTAAATGTGCATGTAATCTGTGGCATAGCTGATGGTGTTTTCACTGGCACCAAAAGCCAACAGCAAATCTTTGCTCCAGATTAGCAGAATTACAGTCAATACAATAGAAACAATAATCTGGAGAGCGAAGCAGTTGCCCAGTATGTGTTCGGCTGATTCTTTGTCCTGTCTGCCCATATAGATAGATGCTCTCGGTGCACCGCCGGAACTGACCAGTGCTGCAAAAGCGGAGACAATCATAATGATTGGCATACAGACTCCAACTCCGGTAAGTGCCAGACTGCCGTCACCGGGGATGTGTCCGATGTAGATTCGGTCTACAATGTTGTAAAGCATATTTATAAGCTGGGCGATAACTGTCGGGATAGACAGCTTGAAAAGAAGTTTTCCAATAGGCTCTGTGCCTAAGAAATTTTTGTTATCCTGCATGGCTGATAGCCTCCTTTTTATTCATTAAGCATATGGCGCGCGTTAGATGCCATTGATTCGATGATTTCTTTGTAAATATTCATGTGTTCTTCTGGTATTCCCAGAGCAAGTTCCTTATTAAAATTCTGCTGCATTTTTAGTCCGGCATCAAGTATAGGCCGGGCTTTTGGGGTGCAGGAGAGCAGTACCTTTCGTCTGTCTCCGGTAACAGCCCCTCTTTGCAGATAACCAGAATTTACTAATTTATCAACATGTACAGAAACCAGATTCTTTTTTATGTTGCGAAATTCACTAATCTGCTGGGCAGTACACAAGTTGGGATTATTCTCAAGAAACATAAGAATGTCAAAGGATACCTGTGGAATATCGAACTCATCAAGAATAGGCTCACACATTTTATTGTAGGCATTTAAAGCGTCATGAAAAAAAGCCACAAATGTAGATGGTGTCATATATGTCTCCTTAAATAGTATTTATTTGAACTGTATCGAATAATACGATACATAAGGGAAAAAGTCAAGCAAAGTTTATTGAAGCCGCAATTATATAGGAATATAATGGTAGAAAATCATAATCAAAGAGGTAAATAACTATGGGAAACGAATCAGGCGAATGGATTATGCATGGTCTGTACTGGGATAATCCGGACTGCATACATACAGTTGATGAGGCAATTGAATATATAAATAGGGCAGGCTTTTTGCCATTGTTTAAAAATGACATAGAGGGCTTCTCCCTGGAGGAAAGAACGGCACCGGAACACTGGTGGAGTGATAATCCGGAAAAAGACCCATGGATGTGGCGGGCTATTATAGCAAGGCGGCACGATATAGTCTATGGCAAATTTTTTGACAAGAAAGAGGGCTTTATATCAAAGGAATGGCTGCCCGTATTTGCAAATTACCGCAGGGATGGCTATGACTTTGATGCCTTGTACGAGGATGGAAAGGCGCCCAATAAGCATAAAAAGATAATGGACAGCTTCATGGAAAAAAATGAGGATGCCGAGTTTTTTTCTAACGTATTGAAGAAGCAGGCGGGCTTTGGCAAGGATGGAGAAAAGGGATTTGACGGAGCGATAACAAATCTAATGATGCAGACTTATCTTTGCAATTGTGATTTTAAAAAGAGAGTGAATAAAAAGGGAATTGAGTATGGCTGGGATGTGGCAGTGTATTCATCACCAGAGCACATTCATGGGTACGATTATGTGACGTCCTGTTATAGGAAAAATCCACAGGAGTCATGGCAGCAGATTGTGGATTATATGAACCAGAGGTACCCGGCAGCCACAGACAGGCAGATAAGGAAGCTCTTAAAATAGCATATTGAGATATTTGTACAGAGTTAGTTCATGGAGAATGGATTGACTCTGTTTTTGTTTTCTGGATTTATCTCAAAAAGTTTTCGAAAAAAGAAATAAATAAAATTGTGCATATATTATGATTTATAGGACTATAGACACATAATTTGGACAAAGTATACAAAAAATAAAAGCCTTTTTGGAAAATATGCGAATAGCCAATTAATCTAAATTTAGAATATAATTTAATAACGAAAAACTACGAAAATATTTCAAACGAAATAATATCGTAGAATATTAAAAAAGGAGAGGGAAATATGAGAAAGGTTAAAGAACACTTTCACAAGAAACAAGGCATATTCCGCCGGGTATTCAGTTTGATACTGGTATTGGCGATGATTATGACTATGATTCCGTCAATCGGAGGAAACCTGAATGTAAAAGCGGCTTCAACTCCGATGAATGTAACTATTCACTTTATGGAACCAAGTAATTGGGGCTGGACACAGCCAGCGGTACAGTTTTGGGGAAATAGCAAGGATTTGCTTTATGTGAGCAATGATGCGAACAATGGAGAATCAACAGAAATTTCAGGCTGGGGAGGAGCAAAAGCTTATTTCTTCAGTGAAGGAACAACAACAAATACAAAAGGCGACAAAGATTATTATCTTACTGTCAAAACAGATGCAACAGGATTTCAGTTCTTAGATTTTCAGAATACTAAAAATACAAAGAATCCTGCTAATGATGCAAAGTTAACACAGTATACAGGAGATACACCAACTGATGTATATTATGTAGCAAAAGACGGAAGCAATTTTGCATATTATCTTGATGCAGAAGGAAATACACCGGTACCTGATTTACCAGAGACTGAGACAACCTTCCTCCTGGTAGGAACACTTCCTGGAACAGGTTGGGATGCAAGCGCAACACCAAACTTTGTGAAATCTGAAACAAACGAGAATGAATACAGCATTTCTATTAAAAATGTTCCGGCGAAAACTTATGAATATAAGATTCTGGAAGATGCTGCTTTAAATGGCTGGAACAAAGCATGGGCGCAGGGCGCAGGTGGAAGTAATATCCAGCTGGAAGTGAAGGCACCGGCAGACATTACCATGAAGCTGGACAAGACAGATGCTAATAAAAAGACAGATGTAACCATTAGTTATATTGAGGCATTGGATGTTGAAACACCAGCACAGGTAGAAAAAGGAGTAGATGTTGCACTTCCAGCAACAGGAACCTATTACGCAGGTGATGAACAGGGAAGCAAGAC
>CAMBAN010000165.1 GCA_945864145.1 uncultured Lachnospiraceae bacterium
GTGGTTTATGGTCTAATCTGTGTGACAATCCAACCTTTTCCAGCGCCCTTATAGATAACTCTCTTCTTTCCTTTTTAGATACTCCACGATACACTAACGGCAGTTCAACATTTTCCAATGCTGTCAGATTTTGTATCAGATGAAAACCCTGAAAGATAAAACCGATTTCCCTGTTTCTTACATCTGCAAGCTCGTCATCTTCCATTTCTGACACATCAATATTATGTAACATGTAGGTACCGCTTGTCGGAATGTCCAAGCACCCAAGCATATTCATCAGGGTAGATTTTCCTGAACCGGAATGTCCTATGATTGCCACAAACTCATTCGGGTAAATCTTCAAATCCACTCCGTCTAAGGCTCTAACCTCATTTTCCCCGGGATTGTATATTTTTTTCATATCCATGATTTCAATCAATGCCTGTTCTTCTTCCATACTCACTCCTCAAATCCCTTCTTTCTGTTTTATGTGAATGATAATAGCACATTTGTATTTCCCTGTCTTGCAATTATGCAAGACTTAAGATTATTTAAGGTTTCGTTAAGGTTTTAACGCTTTACGTTAAGAATAAACAAAAAAGAACAAGTTTACACCTGCTCTTTTTCACTTATTTCATCCTATTCTATTTATACTCTTTTCCAACAGTAAAACCTCTTCCTTTTACTTCCCTTACTTCATCAATCACAATGAAAGCATCCGGATCTATCTCATGGACAAATTCATTTAATGTAAAAAGTTGACGTTTACTGACAACCGTTAAAATCGTATAGTTTTCCTTTCTGGTAAATCCGCCTTCTGCTTTAAAAAGGGTAGTTCCTCTATCTACTGTTTCTAAAATCTTACGATTGATTTCCTCATATTTCTCGCTGATTATTTTTACCTGTACCTTACTTTTTCCCAGCATCAGCACTTTTTCTAAAGCATACGTGTAGATACAAACAAGAATAATACCATATAAAATCTGTTCCTTATTTGAAAATGTAATCTGCATCAGCAAAATGCAAATATCAAAAAAATTTAACACACCTGCTACTGAGAGTCCTGTCTTTTTATTGATGATAAGCGGAGGAATATCCATACCACCGGTAGAAGCTCCTGCCGAAATAATGATGCCTATCCCTATACCTATCATGACTCCTGCAAAAACAGTACAAAGCAGGAAATCATCTGTCAAAATTCCGGTTTTGGAAACCGTCCATTGTCCAAGCTGTAGAAAAATCGGATAAACCAAACTGCTGACAAGCGTTGTCATGGCAAATTCTTTTCCCAGCACGAGTGCGCCAAGCAGAAACATTACGATATTAAAAACAGACACAAAAATACTGATTTCCAAACCGGTATAATGCTGAATAACCAATGCGATACCTGTGGTGCCTCCTGTTATTAGTCCTATCGGCAAAATGAAATACGCAATAGCAAATGCGTAAATGGCATTTCCCGCCAGGATGACTGCTAATTTTTTGATGCTTGTTACTTTCACTTCTTTTTACCTTCCTTCACTTAAAAAAGAGTTTGCTCAGCAGCAAACTCCTGGTTCAACTACATACGAGCAATTTTCTATAACATAAAAAGAGTATTTAGAACGGATTACCTTCTAAATACTCTTTATTCCTTTATCGTACCAAAGCGACAACTTCAGATTTTGCAATTGCTCCAACTGAGGTTTTAACCTTTTCTCCATTTTTAAATAACATCAATGTCGGAATTGACATGACCTTGTACTTTGCTGCGATTTCTCCAGCTTCATCTGTATTTAACTTACAGAATTTTACATCCTTTACTTCCTCAGACACTTCATCTATGATAGGTCCCATCATCTTACATGGTCCACACCACGGAGCCCAGAAATCTACTAAAACCGGTATCTCTGACTGTAATACCTCTTTTTCAAAGGTATCTGTCGTAACATGCACTACTGCCATTTTACTTGTCCTCCTGTATTTCTTAGTATGCTTCTCTTTTGCCCTTTTCATCACAATCATATCATAATTGGCAAAAAAAAGTAAAAATCCTAATAGCAATTATTCAGATTTTCCGAATAATGCAAAATTTCATCCAGCTTTTCCTGAATACGACTCTTTACCAAATCTGCGATTTCTACTGTGCGCAAATTCTTATATTCTTCATAAAGAATAGGAGCCAGATAATGCACCTGCGTTTTCACAGGTCCTATCCAATAGCTGTTGAATACCTTATAGGAATCAATCAGTGCTACCGGAATAATCGGCATTTTTGATTTTAATGCGATTTTAAAGCAACCGGGTTTAAAATCACCAAGCGTATTACGATTGTTAAACTCATAACCACCTTCCGGAAAAAGAATGAACCTTTTACCGTTTTTAACCTCTTCTGCCACTTCATTGATAATACCAAGTGCCTGTCTTGGGTCTTTTTTATCCAATCGCTTTCCGCCTAATAAATCAATGAACTCTTTTACTAAAACTGTATTTGATTTTGCTTTATCCATTACGATAGAACATGGTTTTTTATGCGTATGTACAATCCCCAATGCATCATACTTACCCTGATGATTAGGATACATAATGTATCCACCATCTTGTGGAAGATTTTCTAAGCCATACGCTTTTGTTGATATAACCCCTGTTCTTTTCATCAGCTTCACACAATGCTTAGCCAGCTGATATCGCTCTTCTTCGTTATATTTTTCCGGATTATCTGCTTCTTTTCGCATTTTCGGTATCATATACGGAGCTCGAAACAAGTTCATTAGTATAACGTATATAAACTTTATCATTTAATCCACCTCATTGCATATGAACCTATTATACCTAAAATGGAACTATTTCGCAAATAAAACTATGCATAAACTGTACGAATTTGTTCATCCAGCTTTTTTACGCTGTTTTTGAGTTCTTCTTCTGTATTTAAAAGCTGCCCATATTTTTTACAGGACATAACCAGTTCTTCATCATCTATTTCCAGGAAGCCTTTTGCAAAGGAATCCGGAAATGCATACTTTTTCTCGCCCTGACTGAAATTTACTGTAAAATACTGTCCACCGGACTCTGCAATCACACCCTCGCCAAATTTTTTATTTCTTACTGTTCTTCCTGTAAGAACCGGAAATTTGACAAATTCCTTTACTTTCATTATCGACTCAATCTGCTGCAACAGACTTTCTTTCTGCTGGTTTAATGCTTCAATCTGTCTCTGTTTTTCTTCCTTTTTTGTCATAACTTTACTTCTCCTCCTCACTGTGTAAAATACCACAGCAAGATTTAATTATAGAAGATTTTTTCTTTTTTTTCCAGTTCGACTATTTTCCCTTTTGACTGATAATAAATTCTTTTCACATAATGCTCCTACCAATTTCCAAAAAAATCTATCTGTATTTTTGGAAAAGCTCCATATACTACTTAAGAAATATGGAAAGGACTTGATTACATGGAAAATTTTCGTAAGAAATATCGCAGATTTTTATTTCACATATTAGGCTTTGCTATCCTCTTTTTCCTCTATGCTACCTATGCATACTATCGCAATACGATACCTGATACGCTTTGTATACAGACTGACACAACTCAGGAAATCAATTGGAATATCCCTGCATCAGGCGTCATACACGCAGATTCTTCACAGGTCGTATCCTTCTCCAAACCGGTAACCTTTATTGCAGGAAGTGAAGCTGAGACCTATGCCATGGACTTAAAGCTTTTTGGCTTTGTCCCTTTAAAAAAAGTAGATGTGGAAATCGTAAAAACAAAGGAAGTTATTCCTATTGGCAGCCCCATTGGCATCTATTTAAAAACGCAGGGGGTTTTGGTTTTAAATATTGGCAGTTTTCCTGACGAAACGGGGCATGACTGCTCTCCTGCGAAAAATTTGCTGGAAGCCGGTGATTATCTGCTTGCCATGGACGGCATTGCCATTACAGGAAAAAGTCAGGTAAAAGACTATATTGAAGCATGTAATGGAAAAGAAATCTGTTTTCAGATTAAGCGAGAACAAAAAACGATGGAGATTGCTCTGACTCCTGAAAAGTATCTTGGTACAACCTACAAAGCAGGCATCTGGTTAAGAGATAGTGCACAAGGAATTGGTACCATGACCTATATTGATGAAGATTTACATTTTGGAGCTTTAGGACATGGTATCAATGATGTGGATGTCGGTGAACTTCTAAATCTTGGAAATGGGTTATTATACCGTACAGAAATTCTTTCTATCAAAAAAGGAACGAAAGGAGAACCGGGAGAAATTACAGGGCTTATTTTATACGAGCCTAACCAGATTTGTGGTGTCATTACAGAAAATACCAAGATAGGCATTTACGGAAGTGTGACACAAGAGCTGTATGAACAAAGAAAAGAAAAAAGCGTACCGATTGCATTTAAGCAGGATGTAAAGCCTGGTAAGGCGCAGATTTTGTACCAGATCGGTGAAGAAGCAAAAACCTATAACATTGAAATCACGGATTTAGATTATAATAATAACGAGATTAATCAGCGTATTGTCTTTCGGGTAACTGATGATGAACTACTTTCCATTACAGGTGGTATCGTGCAAGGTATGTCAGGCTCTCCCATTTTGCAGGATGGAAAAATCGTGGGCGCTGTCACCCACGTCTTTGTCAACGACCCGGCCAAAGGATATGGAATATTTATTGAAAACATGCTAAAGCAATGAG
>CAMBAN010000166.1 GCA_945864145.1 uncultured Lachnospiraceae bacterium
CGGGACAACTTGATTAAAAGTCAAGTGCTCTACCACCTGAGCTAGTATCCCATATAATATAAATTCGCTAGTACAAACTAGTCGAACAGGGCTAGCTGGATTTGAACCAGCGAATGCAGGAATCAAAATCCTGTGCCTTACCGCTTGGCGATAGCCCTTTAGGGTGGGTACAGGGATTCGAACCCTGGGCCTCCAGAGCCACAATCTGGCGCGCTAACCAACTGCGCTATACCCACCATGTTGAGATAAGGCAAATCTAATCTCAAAATGTGCCCGAAGGGATTCGAACCCCCGACACCCGGCTTAGAAGGCCGGTGCTCTATCCAGCTGAGCTACGGACACATTCAATGTAAATGTTCTCATTTACAAAGCGGGTGATGGGAATCGAACCCACGTATCTAGCTTGGAAGGCTAGTGTTCTACCATTGAACTACACCCGCACATATATAAATTATTCAAGATAAATCGGGGTGACAGGATTCGAACCTGCGACCTCCTGGTCCCAAACCAGGCGCTCTAGCCAAGCTGAGCCACACCCCGTTTTTGCCACGTATTGTCTCTCGCAGCGACGAATATCATTATATATGAGCCCTTATAATATGTCAACACCTTTTTGGGATTTTTTATTTCAAATTTTGTAATTATTCAGAGCCCATACGCAAAATCGCATGGCTCTGAACAGTAATCAAAGGTTACAAATAACAGATTTCAAAGGTTGCCTTTTGTTTTTCATTGATTGTCATAAGGATATAGGAGGGTCTGCGATTTTCCTGTCTGGGATAAGATAAGCTGCCCGGATTTAAAGCGATGATATGCTCATCAAGTTCTACGACAGGCTTATGCGTATGCCCATACATAACAATATCTGCCCCTTGGGCAATTGCTTCCTTTTTTAACATTTCATTTCCCATACCAATATAATAGCGGTGACCATGCGTCAGCATTACCTTATATTTTCCTATTGTTATCAGCTTTTCTGAGGGGAGTGCAGAAAAGAAATCATTATTGCCACTTATCATTTCAATGGGGCAATCTACTGCATTTTCCATAACATATTCACTTCCCTCTATATCACCTAAGTGAATCAGCATATCAATTTTGCCTACGTCCTCTACCACTTTAAGAAAATTGTCATTTTTCCTATGTGTATCGCTTACAATCAATATTTTCATAAGTCATTCTTGTCCTATGTATCTATAAATATTTCTTTATTTCCTGTTTACAAGCCTCTAATGCTTTACCACGATGACTGATTTTATTTTTTTCTTCCGGGGAAAGCTCTGCGGAATAACATTGATACTCAGGTAAGTAAAAAATAGGGTCATATCCAAATCCGTTTTCGCCCTTTTCCTCGTACCCAATGATACCTTCTATCGTTCCTCTTGTCGTTTTGCTGACACCATTTGGAAATGCCATTGCAATAGCACAAACAAAGCGGGCTGTTCTTTTTTCATCAGGAACGCCTTCTAATCTGCTGATGATATTTGCATTTTTAATGGTATAGGAGGTATCCTCTCCCATATATCTTGCAGAATAAATTCCCGGTTCTTTATTCAGATAATCTACCTCCAGCCCGGAATCATCAGCAAGTACAAGCGCAGCCTCTCCACGCTTTTCCAATTCCTTACAGATTGTAGTAGCTTTAATCAGTGCATTTTCCTCAAAAGTCGTACCATTTTCCTCAATAGGAATATCAATTTCTGCTTCCTTCATAGAATAAACGGGCACTCCTAAATCTGCCAGTATCATTCTGATTTCTTTCATTTTTCCTTCATTGCCTGTAGCAAAAACAATTTTTTCTATTTTCATAAACTCTTATCCACCTGTGTACTGATAATTTGCATCATAGTTGTTTCTAATGCTTCCATGACTGCATGATAAAAGGAGTATTCCGTTTCTATTGATTTTAAATACCCCGTAGCTAAAGAAATCTCTACCTTGGCTGATGGGACTTTGGCATCTGCCACAATCACATTTTCTCCACTACATGCTTCTACTGCAATAATGGGTAGTGCTGTTTTTGTTTTCACAGCCTCTCCCAGTATAACACCTAAGTCAACACTTCCAAAGTCAGGGATAAAATAGGCAGGGTTACATAGCACAGTAAGCTGTGAAGACTCTGCATTTTCCAACACCTCTATTGCAAATAAGCTGTCTGCATGTATTCTGTTCGCAAAAGCTACCACAGCTTCCTCTGTATAATCCTCCTGCAATTCAGAACATAAAAAAATCTTACACTTGTTTTGTGTTGCCAGTTCTTTTATCGACTTTTGCCAATCCTCTGAGGTAAATCTGTCCTTTTGTCCTTGCGGCACATAAATTACAATACTTTTTTCATAAACAGCAGCCGGGTCTAAAAAGGTAAAGGATAACGTCTGATTATCTATCTGACACCGGTATGCATACATCGCATTACAATAAAGCTCCAATATCAAGTCATTCTTTTGCTGATAAATACTGATTCCATTCATATAAGCCGAATCGCTGATAAGCTCTGTGCCTTCTTTGATACAGGCCGCTGCTTCTTTGATGGTAATGACTAATTTATTCTGTACAAATTCTTCTCTCACTGACACTTGACTTTCTTCTACTTTTCCCTGCAAAGGAACAATAAGCATCCCTTGTGGTTTATCAGCAATTGTCACTGCAATATTTTTCTTTGCTAAAAGACGTCTGCTGTTTTCCTGTTCAAGTGCCTGTTGCTCTTGTTGTGCAAGTGTACCTATTTTACCATGAGTTTCAAAAAATGTAATATTTTGAAAATATACAACGCATAGAATACAACACAGCACAGCAAAAATTGCTGTGCACCATGTCGTTATCCTATAAAGTTTTTCTCGCATTTGTAACGGGTCCATTTACAAGCTTCCTTTTTCTTTTCTTGGGGGTTTTGGTCCCAAAAATTGATAATAATATGTTTTCATCATGCCATTATAAATCTTACGGTTTTTATCTGCTTTACGTCCGATGTTTTCTTCCGCATTTTCATAGGAAGTAATCATATATAAGGACCAGGTATCCAGCTTTTTAAATCGTTCCCCTATCTTCTTATATAAAGGAGGAATATTGACTTTTTCCTCCAGACGTTCACCATATGGTGGGTTTGTAATCAAAAATCCATATTGACCGTCATGGGAAAGCTTCGCCACATCCTGTACTTCAAAGTGAATCAACTTGTCTACACCTGCTTTTTTGGCATTTTGCTTTGAAATAGCAATCATTTCTTCATCCACATCATAGCCTGATATCTCTGTTTTCACACTTAGGTCCACCATGTCTCTTGCTTCTTCATAAGCATCATCCCACATGGTCTTTGGGACTAAATGCTCCCATTTTAAAGCAGTAAAGCCTCTTTTCATTCCGGGTGCAATATTGGCTGCCATAAGAGCTGCTTCAATCGGGAAAGTACCACTTCCGCAAAACGGGTCCACTAAAATACGGTCAGCGTTCCAAGGTGTCAGCATAATCAAAGACGCTGCCAGATTTTCAGCTATTGGCGCCTTAGCGGTCAGCTTTCTGTAGCCTCTTTTATGCAGGGATTCTCCTGTAGTGTCTAAACCGATAGTTACAATATCCTTCATCAAAAATACACGAATCGGATAACTTTCTCCCTCTTCCTTAAACCAGCTAATCCTGTACTTTTGCTTTAGTCTTTCTACGATTGCTTTTTTCATAATGGACTGGATATCTGATGGAGAAAATAATTTACTTTTTACGCTGGCTGCTTTTGCAACCCAAAACTTTCCATCAGCCGGAATGTACTCTTCCCATGGAAGTGCCTTTGTATTTTCAAACAATTCATCAAAGGTCTCTGCACGAAAGCTTCCTACTTTAATCAGAATCCTTTCTGCTGTCCTAAGTCCAATGTTTGCACGGCACACTGCCTCATCATCTCCAAGGAAGGTCACACGTCCATCCTCCACCTGCAGCACATCGTAGCCTAAATCAATAATTTCTTTTTTTAATACGGCTTCCAGGCCAAAATGGCATGGAGCTATCAATTCAAATCTTTTCATGTCTCTATATTACATTCATCTAAAGCCACAAGTCAATTATTTTCTATGATAGTTTAAAAAGGACCATTGCCGAAGCAATGATCCTTTCGCAAAATAACGGTTTACTGATTTCTTGAATTGTCTGAGCAGTTCTGCTGGCTGTTCTGCTGACTATTCTGCTGACTATTCTGCTTATTGCTGTTCTGCTGCTGGTTGTTCTTACTCTCGCTGTTTTGTGTAGAGTTCTGATTTGCATTTTTCTTATTCTGCTTTTCATCATAGTTATTCTGTAACATAATACTACCTCCAAAGCTTTCTAGTTATTTGAACATATTGAAATGTCATATGTTCTTTGCATAGTGTTTGCACAATCATGCAAAATTATACGATGCAAATCATTTACATATCTGGTTAACTTTGGAAATACTATCCAAAACTGACAATTTAGCTTTGTAAGTTTTTATTTTCTGAAAATAGTTGACCTCGTAAGTCAGAATTGGTATACTAATATCAGTAAAGAGAGACTCCTTCAATCCTCTTTCCAACCCTTATATA
>CAMBAN010000167.1 GCA_945864145.1 uncultured Lachnospiraceae bacterium
CGACCATAATAGAACCAATGTCTTTTTTCTTATCATCCTTCAAGAACATGATAAAAATAATACCAAGCATTGCCACAACCGGTGAAAAGGAAGTAGGCTTTAGCATCTGTATCAAAAAGCTATCTCCTTCAATACCCGTTAAACTCAATATCCATGAAGTTGCTGTCGTACCGATATTGGCACCCATAATAACGCCAATTGCCTGTGACAGCTTCATAATTCCGGAATTTACAAATCCAACTACCATAACAGTTGTTGCTGATGATGATTGAATAATTGCCGTGACTCCGGCGCCTAAAAGAACAGCCTTCCAACGACTGCTTGTCAGATTTTCCAAGACTTTTTCCAATCTCCCGCCAGATACCTTTTCCAGACCTTCACCCAGTAAGTGCATCCCGTACAGGAACAGAGCCAGTCCACCAATCATAGATAACAAATCAAAAAAACTCATAATGCCTCCTCGCATTTTTATATGTACATTCATCTTTTACAAAAACATTATACTTCACGAAATGTATTCCTTGTGTAAAATCTATGTAAAATATCACTTTACAATTCAGAACATAATATTGTATGCAAAAGAACAGTGTTACCTTTATGTTGTTTATACAATTTTGCTTTGTATAATTAAACACATATAGTCAAAATCAACAAATATTTTTTCATTTTTAGGGTTGACATAACAGCAAAAGTATGTATAATAATAATCAAGAAACAACGTTACACATATTTAAAGAACACCGTTCTTTTAGGGATGTATTTCCGAGTTTTCTTAATGTTTGAAGTTGGGGGATTTCAAAACATTGTTTTTCACGAAAGTGAAAATAAGCTGTTTGGGGAAACAGCATTTTGTGTGAAAGGGGAATTGGTTCTAAACATTTGGGACCAATGAAATTGTGTAAAAGGTTTCAATCATACTACTACTTACTACTACTCAAGAAAAGGGCTTGTCGTTAGCGACGAGCCTTTTTCTATTGTAACCTTTTCCTGTATATGTATACAAAAATTGAGCTGTCAACACAATGACAGCTCATTTACTCTGTTATCTTTATTCGAATGATTAGTTAGCTTTTCCAACACAGCCGAATAATTCCATCTTCTCTTTTACAGTTGCTTTGATTGCTTCTACACCTGGAGCAAGTAATTTACGAGGATCAAATCCTTTACCCTCTAAATCCTTACCAGCTTCTACATACTTACGTGTAGCTTCCTGGAATGCTAACTGGCACTCTGTGTTTACATTGATTTTTGAAACACCAAGGTCAATTGCTTTCTTAATCATATCTGCAGGAATACCTGTACCACCATGAAGTACCAATGGCATAACACCTGTCTTCTGCTGAATTGCATCAAGTGTTTCAAAGCTTAATCCAGCCCAGTTTGCAGGATATTTACCATGGATGTTACCAATACCTGCTGCTAACATATCAACGCCTAAATCTGCAATCTGCTTACATTCTGCAGGATCTGCACATTCGCCCATACCTACAACACCATCTTCTTCTCCACCGATTGAACCAACTTCAGCTTCGATAGACATGCCCATACCATGAGCTACAGCTACTAACTCTTTTGTCTTCTCGATATTCTCTTCAATTGCATAATGAGAACCATCGAACATGATTGAAGTAAATCCGGCTTTGATGCATTTATAGCATCCGTCATAGGTACCATGGTCTAAGTGTAAAGCAACAGGAACTGTGATTCCTAATGACTTGTCCATTGCCTTTACCATAGCTGCAACAGTTTCAAAACCACACATGTACTTACCAGCACCCTCTGATACACCAAGGATAACCGGGCTGTTTAATTCCTGAGCTGTCTGAAGGATAGCCTTTGTCCACTCTAAGTTGTTGATGTTGAACTGACCTACTGCATAGTGACCTTCTTTTGCTTTTTTAAGCATCTCTGTAGCTGATACTAACATAATCTTGACCTCCGAATAAAATTATTAAGATTCATTACTATTATTATCTTTCCCATCATTGCTGACAAGGAAATTATAACCCTATCTTCCATAAATGTCAATTTTTTAACATTCTTTTCTTAAAAATCTTGTTTTACCATAATAGTCATCGCTTTTTTACGGTTTTTAAGTACCAGTGCTTTATGGTTTCCACCAAACTCCCCATCCAGAGTCCATGCAATTTCCTGCTGTGCTGTCATTTTCAATTCATCTGTCTTAAAAGTATAAATCAAATCTGTGTCATAATTTTCACTTACCAGGGCTGCAAGAATCTTATTAAGTTCAATCATATTACCCGGACGCTTAATCAGGGTAACCTCAAACAAACCATCATTCAAATCCACATCAGGACCTGTGATGTTTTTCATACCACCAACAGAGCGTGAATTGGTTATCATACCATAAATGAATTCATCATCGATGACAACCTCTTCTGCTTCCTTCCGATAGGTAAACTGTAAATGATAGGATTGAATATTTTGTATTTGTTTGGCACCTTCTAAAATATATGCCATGTGTCCTAACATATTTTTAAGTTCCTGAGGGGTACCATAGGACACTTCCGTAAAAAGGCCAAAGGCTGCAATATATACAAATACATCCTCATTGAAAGTACCAATATCGCAAAGGAATTCCTTGCCCTCAACAATGACTCTTGCAGCCTCCTTCATATTGGATGGGATTTCCAGACTGTTCGCAAAATCATTGGTACTTCCTGCCGGAATATAACCAATTGTCGTTGTAAAGCCGGATTGCTTCATCCCAGTCACAACTTCGTCTAAGGTACCATCGCCACCGCTGCATACAACAAGCTCATAATCTTTTTCTCTTTCTCTTACTTTACGTATCGCATCCTGTGGTCCCTGTGTTGTATACACAGTTACTTCATAGTCTGCTTTTACAAGAATATCAACAATACCTAACAAATGATTTTTGATTAAGCCCTTTCCAGCGTGAGGATTTACAATAAAAAGTGCCTTTTTCATAAATCTTTCCCTTTCTTACTCTCTTAGCTTATCTGCCAATTCACCCAGTTTTCTGAGCCTGTGGTTTACCCCCGATTTTCCCACCTGTGGCTCTAAATATTCACCTAACTCTTTTAAAGTAGCATCCGGATAATCAAGTCTCACCTCTGCAATCTCTCGAAGCTGTGGTGACAGCTTATCAAATCCATAATGATCTCTGATGAACTGAATATCCTCTATTTGCTTGGTGGCTGCATTAACAGTTTTGGTAATATTTGCTGCTTCACAGTTCACCCGTCTGTTAATAGAGTTACGCATATCCTTTAAAATGCGAAGATTTTCCAAATTCATCAAAGAAACATGTGCACCTATAATATTTAAAAGCTCTACAATTTCTTCACTTTCTTTAATATACAAAACCTGATATTTTTTCCTTGGAACAATTTTTGCTTCTATCTCAAAAACCTGAAGCACTTCCTGTATTTGCCGTGCCTGCGCCTGCGTGGTGCAGACAAATTCCAAATGATACCCTTTTTCCGGGTTGCTCATGGAACCAATACTCAAAAAAGTTCCTCTTAAAAATGCCCTTTTACAGCATATACTTTTTATCACCACAGGATTCACAAGTGTATCCTGTTTGCTATACTTTATTGCCTGTAATACTTTTTTGATATTATCACTGTCATTGATTTGAAAATGCTTTGTCCCGTTTTCTATTTTCTCTGCTGAAACTGACATTTCAAAGGTTTTTTGTAAAAGCAGACAACTCTTTCTCAAGCAAAAAGAAGATTCCTCCTGTGCATCGAGGCAAAAGCTCTGCCCTTCCTCTTTCACAGCTCCCGTATATATCAGTATTGCTGCAAGCTCTGCCAGTTGGCAATGTCTGGCCGTCGGTAACTGTTTTACCAGCTCTTCCTTTACCTCACCGGAAAATGACATGTTACCTCCTTAACCTTTTACATCTCTATGGCGAAGCGTAATACCATAATCACCCTTGTCACGGAAACGGTTATACAATTCTCCTGCTAATGTTACACTTCTATGCTGACCACCGGTACAACCTATTGCAATCACCAGTTGATACTTTCCTTCCTTTACATAATTAGGAATCAAAAATCCTATCATATCAGAAAGTTTATCTAAAAACTCATGGGACTCAGGGTAGCTCATAACATAATCTCTAACCTCCTGGTCAAGTCCCGTTTTGTGCTTTAATTCATCAATATAAAAAGGATTTGGCAAAAAACGCACATCAAATACCAGGTCTGCATCCTGTGGAATACCATGCTTAAATCCAAAGGAAACAATGTTAATCATCAGACTGTTATAACTCTCATTATTGACAAAAATTCTATCCAGTTCTGCCTTAAGCTCTCTTGTCA
>CAMBAN010000168.1 GCA_945864145.1 uncultured Lachnospiraceae bacterium
GCAAATCTCTCCAGCATCTTTTTCTGGTTTACGATACTGTTGCTGTCACCGCTTTGCTCATCATCACGGGATAATCTCTCGTAGAGTGCAGTGATTTTGTTAAGTTCCGGTTGTTTTGTTTTCATAAGATTCTCCTTTCAAAACAAACAACCAGCTTATCTGTGGTTTTATTCTACCACGAATAAGCTGGTTTGTGTAAAAATAATTATTGTCTCACTAATAGGAGAAATCCGGAAGAAAATCGGAACTATTTTGTAAAACTTATAAATTTTAATTCCCCCGAATTCGGAGAAATTAGCAGATATAAGTAGTTCACATTTGAATTATCAAATTTTAATGTGGTTCAAATGTGATGATTTTATTTTGCTTTTTATCAGAAAATCATTTCTGATAAAATGGAATCTGTCTATTTATCTTCTTCGTTTAAGCCTAATTCTTCACAAAGTTTATCTGTTTCGATCTCTTCTGCTGTTTCTTTTCCTGTGATATCCGTATAGGCTTCTTTTATTCCGTTCTTTACAGCCCATTTAATAATAAAATACAAGGCAATCAAAATTATTAATGCTGTACCAAAACTTATTCCTAATTCTTCTAACATCTTTTTCCTCCATAAATACTGATTTTTTTTAATTGTACCATTTTTTATTTAGAAACACGGTTTTAAAAAGAGAATTATAACTTGCTTTTCAGATATAAATTCATGAATAATAATACTTCTCGTTTCATAACTGCCGTTTCCTGTTACGGTTTATTTTTCAGCCTTTGACAACCCTTTGACCATTCTATCAAAATCAGATTCTATAGGTTGTGTCTTATTAAAGATGTCATATTCCTGATATGCTTTCTCCACTGCCTGCTTATGAGAAATATGTCCATTATCTTTCAAAATGTCATATCGGCGAAATTCAAGGAACTCATTAACGCTTCTTGAAAATTCTTCCATAGTGAAAACATTTTCCCGTTCAATCAAATCCTCTATGTAATCAAAATACCCTGTAACAGCACGTTCCAATTGACGAATCTGTTTTTCGTCTAAATAGTTTTTTGCAATCGGGGTATCAGATTTGAGAATGCGACCATCGGGAGCATTTTTCCATGTAGTTAATCCCATATTCTCTTTGGTGTGATCAGCCTGATTGTACACAATTTCAGCCGCAGTCTTACCGGTAATGGCATAGTGGAATTTGTTCTGTATGGTGGCATAAAAATGATATGCAGTATCGGAATCTCTATCATAATCAATGCTGCACTCCGCAAAAATGTCCGTTATCTGTTGCCATATTCTGCGTTCGCTGGCACGGATGGAGCGGACTCTTTCCAGCAATTCACGGAAATAGTCTTTTCCAAAAGCTGTTTTGCCCTGTTTCAGACGTTCATCATCCATAGCAAAGCCCTTAATCATATATTCCTTCAAAATACCGGTTGCCCAGATACGGAATTTGGTTGCCTGAATGGAGTTCACTCTGTAACCTACAGAAATAATGGCGTCAAGATTGTAATAATTGGTAGGGGAAAGCTGTGTTTTTCCGGGAATCGCACCGTGTGGAGTGGGTATTTCCATTTTGGAAACTACCACTTCTTCACGAAGTTCTCCCTGCTCAAAAATATTTTTTAAATGCTTGCTGATTGCCGGTGTCTGAACACCGAATAATTCAGCCATTGCCTTTTGGGTAATCCAGATAGTTTCATCTTTTATTAAGGCACTGACAGTCACATTATCATCTTCGGTTCTGTACAGTACCATTTCCATTTGTTTTGTAATATCTGTATTCATATAAAGCCTTCTTTCTTATAGCAGGTGAATTAGTTATTGTTGTCCTTATCCTTCGCCCGGCTCTTATACACATTATACCGGTTCTTGCATTTGCCACTGCAAAATACGCTGTTGGGTCTGCCGGCAACAAAGGCATTTCCACAGTGCTTACATACCTTCAGTGAGGACTTTTCATCTGTAAGCATAAAAGAAAACATCATCTGCACACCTAACAGAAGAGAATGGAAGTCCCAGACAATGGTAGGACGCTCAAGCAGCTCTATGTGATAGGTTGGTGCAATACCGCCAAATGCCGCCATGCCCTGACGGTAAAGCTGTTTTTGCATATCATCCAGCATGTCAAAGTCCTGATAGTAGAGAAAGCTTGACATAAAGGTAAATGCCCAGTCTTTAAATAAAGTCACAAGCCAGTCATACCGTTCTGCATATTCTTTCTGGAAACTCATCATTACTGCCTGCGGTTTGTTTTTCATGGTCATAATCAGTGCCATCATCTGCACATCGTCCGTACTCCATGAAGATTCCATCCCTTTTTTTACAAAATCAATCTTATCAAAGGGAAAGAAGTAAGAAAGATATTTTTCCGTAGTCATGCTTTCCTCTTTGATGAAATGGTTCTTCGGCAAATATACCGCATGGTAGGTAATAAAGTCCGGTGTGGTAGGAAGTGCTGTCATAAATCCAAGCAGTCCGTAACAGGTAACAAAATCCATAATGGCACTCTGCAAACGTTCCTGTGTATTATTTTTGTCCATGCACATCAATCCAAGGTTTACCGCCTTTAATACCATCTGCTCCGAATCCTTTAGCGGATTATAAAGAGACACTTTCGCATCCGGTGAAGGTGTGATGTACAACGTACCTTCTTTATCTTCCTTCCATTCATATTTGTCATAACGTGCCCAGTTGGAGCTGGTTCTCTTAAATAGGTTACTCATAAAAGCCTCCAATCTGTCTGCTCTAAAATGTAATCTGTATCATTGGAAAATATATTACTATCATACCAAGCATGTCCTACAAGGTCAAATGGTATTTGAGATTTCTTTCGTTTTCTTATTCTTTTTATCCGTAATCAGTGTCCGATAGGTATCATAAAAAATCTGCTCCGCCTTCGCCAGAGAAATGTGATTATCCACTCTGTTTTGTAGTGCCTGCATAAAGGATTTACGAAGTTTCTTTAACATGGTGTCACGGATTTTACGGATGTTTCTGTCAGTCTGCACCCTAAATGCTGCAATCAACTGGCAGGAGTATCCCTTAATGGCAAGCTGGTACAACAGCTCTTTCTGCACATCCTTTAACTCGAAAATCGCTCTGGAAATATCCTCATCCGTCACCAGCTCATGCATTTCAAAGGGGCAGTCATAAATGGCATCAAGGAAATCCCCTTTCATAATCTGTTTCCAGAAAACATGCCGGATGGGAGCAGGAATTACAATCTCATCCGGCGACATTCCCCATTCCAGAGGAACATCCGACCTTCCTATCTCGTGGTAGCGTTCCTTCCGTTCACGGTTTGCATCAAGCCTGTTCCACCAGGTAACCACGTTCTCAAAATCTTCTTCGGTTCTGGCAGAATCCTCAAGACGTGCCAACGCTTCCTGTTCCAGTTCACGTTTCAGCGTTTTCCTCGTTGATGCTTCCGGTATCCTTGATACTTCCGGCTCATTTTCCATCTCAAGTTCTATTTCAAGAATGGCGGCATTCTCCCGTTCAAGGGCATCCGTCAGGTCGTCTTCCGGTATGTCTTCTTCAAAATAATCATTTGTACATTCCTTCAACAGGATTTCACCACCTTTCAAAAAAATTTTCAAAACTTTTATAAAAAACAGTTCCTTTTTGGGACTGCATTTCTCCTATAGGTGAGGAAGTAATCTTATTTATCTAAAAAAGATTACTTAAAACCAGAAGAAAGGAGCCGGATTTCATGAAGATTTATCTTATCCGTTGTCGCAGTCCGTCAAAGATACTTTGATTATAACAAACATATGTTTGTATTTCAAGGAGGAGGTGAAAGTATTATGGAGCAGACAACAAATAAGGAGCAGGTAATGTCCTCTTTTACCAAAAAGATAGGACAGACCACCTTCAAGGTAAATGTGTTTTTCGCAGAAAATACAACATCTACCTTTGAAGATAAACTTCTGCATCTGATGGCAAATGATATTGCCAACCGGAAGCAGGATACACCGGATGCAGAGTAATTGTTACACAAATCAATTGTTTTTAAGCTGATATTTTATCAGCGGGAAGGAGTTTTGTATGGGTAAATCAACCAAAACCTATGAAGAAAGAATCCAGGAGAAGGATTTAAGGATCGAGAAGCTGGCGCAGGAGCTGAAGCGTTATGAGGCACAAAAGAAGCAGCTGGAGAAACGCAGGAAGGAGGAAGAACGCAAAATCCGTACCCACCGTCTGATAGAAATCGGTGCGGCGGTGGAGTCGGTGCTGGGAAGATGTATTGAGTTAGAAGAAATTCCAAAGCTGATTGCATTCTTAAATAAGCAGGAAACTAACGGAAAAT
>CAMBAN010000169.1 GCA_945864145.1 uncultured Lachnospiraceae bacterium
CATGCATCTCTTTTAATTCAGCAATATCCTCTCTGTAGATATTTCCGGTTTCATTTGCTTTTTTCGCATACTGATTTAGGTTATTGCTAATTCTTGAATGCAAGGACAACACCTTACTCAAATCTGGCCATCGCAAATTGATCAAATATCCATTCAAAGCCATTTTTCTGATAAAGGCGCTCATATTTTGAACTCCGGCCTCCTTCATACGTTCATGAATCATCTCCACCTCCTCCGGTTTGAATTTCACATAAATACCTTTTGAATACTCTTTCATTTTTCTTTTCCTCCATTTTTTTCACATTTGTAATCTTTTAGAAATCATTCTTCCGTGACAGTCGATAATTTCTAAAAATGAGCAACAAAAAAGCAACCGATACTACTCGATTGCCATGTTGTTACCTTTGCGAGACTATTTCTTTCCCCAAAATATGTTAGTATTGCATAAACCGTTTTGTCAAAATTTCTGTCCAAAAACTTTCAAAAAGTGATAATTGACTTTTTGCAAATTGTTGTCCTCAGAATTCTTACAAAACTGGAAAAAGCCCAAACCACACGGGTTTGAGCTTTGTTTGTATATTCACATTTTCTGTTTTTGGGTATAGAATCTCCGTTGATAATATAGAATATTTGTTCGTTTTTGTCAAGAATTTTTCAGAGTTTCTATTTATTATCTCGAACTTATTAACTTATGGTACAAAATAAGGAACTTACCTTACACTTCTATATATGACGCTTCACTTGGCATCTGCAGTCTTTAATATCATTGTAGGAAGTACTACGTTTCGCCCATAGTCATATCTACTCTGTTCCTCATCTGTCCGACCTACCAAAGCGGCTCCTGTAGCAGAATTATCTGATACTACCAGAAGCGCAACTGTCGGTATATCCAATAAATCTGCCATAAGATAAAGAGACGCTGTTTCCATTTCAATTAAGTCAGTATCGAACTCTTTTATTTCTTGAAGGTGATAGTATTCTGCAGCAATTGAAGGTGTGCAAAATACAGATGCTTTCTTTAATTCATAACCGCTTTCTTCCGCGATTCCAACAACATTATTTATAAATTCCATATCAGGTTCTACGCTTTCAAAAGGAACAAAATCTTTGATAGAATCTTTCAGATAGGTATGTGCAAATCCTCCAGCGATCGAAAAAGAAGGCGTGCACAAATCGCCAAGCTCAAACTCCGGTTTTAATGCGCCAACTGCACCTATAAAAATCATTTTGTCAAAAGTCAGCTCTGCACATACCGCCACATGATCGATCAGGTTAGAATCTGATGATGCAGTTTTTATCCATGCAATCTTCAGGTCATCTTTTTCAACGAGATATCCCGCAATATATGCGCCTTCCTTTAATGTTGTGACCTTGCAATAGCTATCCATCTTAAGTTTATACGGAGAAAAGCTTGGCGCAACAACCAGCGCATCATAGTGTTCATCTTTATCAAGACCGAAAGCAAGATATGCCATGTTGTCGGAATTGTATTGATGAAATTTGTCCATTATTTCAATCATTCTCTTTTTCATGGTTGATTTTCCTCCTCTGATTTACTTTATTTATGTGTTTCAGTATGTCGCAGCAGGTTCCGAATCCTGTCAAAACATGCATTCAGCATATCGTAATCCACTTCACCGGTTTCCCTGCAAATAGCAGTCGCTTCCACCGTGAAGTCACCTGCATAGTCATATTGTGCAAGCTTATCAAAAAAGCCTGTAAAATCAATCTTTCCCGCTCCGACGGGAAGTGTTTTCAAATTGCTCCAGTCCATGTACCCGCCATTATAGTCATTAATGTGCATGTGCGATACCAGACACTCGCGAAGCAACCAGTCCCACTCAGAGGAAAACAGTTCCATGGTCTGATTGTGAAACTCAGACATCTTGGTGTCATAGACAAAAGTGGCGCATCGGTATGCTTCGTGTACTCTTCTTATGTTTTCGAGAGGATTCTTGTGGTTACATACCACATTTTCAATCATCAGTTCTACCCGGGAAGCTCTCGTCAGTTCATTTAACACGCCAAAGCGTTCGATGTTTTTGGAAAGATTCTTATCAGATACAATACCGTTCCAGAGGTGGAGCACCATTTTGTCAGCACCGAAGGCACCTGCAATCTCCAAATTCACTCGAAAGCGTTCTATCCCGTTTTGGAAGGCTGTCCGATCCTCCTCATCCGTCATTCTGTATTCATGATATCCTGTCTCGTCAAACCAAGCTTTCATACCACATAAAGATTCCCCCAGCGATTTCTGACAGTGCACCACCGGAATCCATAACTTCAGTGGCTTAACGATTTGAATTAGCTTGTGCACATTTTCATACATCGTACTGTCCACCATGAACTCAAATCCATCGCAGTTTAGTTTGTCTGCCATATCACCAAGTGCAATATACTTTTCGGGCGTTGTTCGCGGAAACAATGCCCCTGTCGAACATAGTATTTTTCTCATAAGATGCTCCTATATTTTATGTGTTGTAATACGAATATCGGTCCTCTGATTCTTGATGGCAATCTGAAAATCATCCTCGTAGATGATTTCCCCGGGAATCTCATCACACTCAGACATATATAGCTGCGTCCCATATTTTCTTGCCATCTCCCTGTAAAATGTCATTTCAGAATAAATCTGATTTCCCTCAGGAGTATCTTTAAACCAAGTGATAGCCTTGTCCGGATTACCTTCTTCATAAAAGGGAGGCACCGGCAATACCTTTTCTAAATAGGCTCGATTCTTCCAGTATTCTGCAGTTTCCTCCTCGGATAGAATACCTGCGTCAACCAATTTACCAATTGCAGTAAAAATTCCTCTCGGCTGTTGCGTGATATATGCTATATCAGCAGTGTGAATACGATAGTATCTCATCCCTCTTCACCTACTTTCGTTAAGTCAATCCAATATCTTTTTATAATAGTTCCTTCAACTTCAACACTTTTTTCAAAAATACCGCCATTTGAAATAATAGTCTGTTCGCTGGCTTTATTGGTTTCATCACAAGTAACAAGCATTTTTTTGATACCCAAATTCCTTGCATTTCTGATGTTCAAACGAAGCATCTCTTTCGCATATCCTTTTCTTCTTTCTGAAGGGCGAACCGAATAGCCAGTATGGCCGCCCCATGTTCCAAGAATAGGGTGATCAATGTGGTGTCTCAAATCAATAATCCCTACAATTCTGTCATCGCTTTTTCGTACTGCAAGATACATATCTGAAGGTACCGTTGTTCCTCCGTCGTTACATGTTTCCTCGCTATTTCTCAATTTACATATACGAATCCATTCCTCTGCAGAATTACATTTATCAAGACAACCGCATCCTGCAAATTGATTTTCACTATCTGCATCATTATCAATAATCTCCTGACGGAAATTCCATATATCTTCAGCATATTTTATTTGAGGTTCTACCAACTCAATACTCTCAAGGGTACCTTCGTACTCCATAGAGCGCATCCTACAGCTACCATCCAGTTTTTGAAATTGACCATAATTAACAAAATGTAGTCCACATTTTTCCATTACATGACCTGATGCTTTGTTTTCTTCAACATGGCTTGAAGAAAACTTACTAACACCAAATTTTTCGTTTGCAAATTGCATCATTGCCTTTGTTGCTTCAGTTGCAAATCCATAGCCCCAGCAGTCTTTCCTAAAATTATAGCCAAAGCCCCAAAAACCTTCGCGCTTACTATCCGGTCCAATGCTTCCACTTCCTATTAGCTCATTGTCTTCTTTTCTCACAAATCCAAAATGATACTCATTCTCTACGCTTTTCAAATAAGTAATCCATTCTGAAACCTGATCTTTTGATGTGTAAGTGTTGTAGACCATATACTTTGCAACATCCTCATCGCTAACCCATTTGAAGATAGCATCTCTATCCTTGTCACATAATGGGCGCAATATCAAGCGCTCTGTCTCTATTACATATTCATGCATGTTTTATCCCTCACTTTCTAATCTGATTGCTTTTATTATCCGGCCAAAATAATAAAAAACCACCTACCCAGAAAAGATAAGTGGTCAGCGTATACGTATATCGTATATATTCTGAAATCCTATTCTTCTCTGTATCCACTATCTTTACATACAACAACAAAACCATGCACGTGTACCGCATGCTTGGCTACCACATTGACGTATGAAGATTTGGATACAAATCTGCTCATCCGAAGAATTTCCTTTCAAAAAATATTAGATTTAGGTTACTACTGTAATACTCAATTGTCAATCAAATTTTTAAATCATCCGAAAAAATCTCAATGCGTCCACAATCGCATCCTCTTTCTC
>CAMBAN010000170.1 GCA_945864145.1 uncultured Lachnospiraceae bacterium
TGGACAAAAGCAGAGAGTTGCAATTGCAAGAGCATTAGCAACAAATCCCAGGATTTTATTATGCGATGAGGCAACAAGTGCACTGGACCCGCAGACGACACAATCTATTTTAAGACTTCTCAAACAGATAAATGAAAGTTTGGGAATAACCATTGTAATCATTACTCATCAAATGTCAGTAGTAACGGAAATCTGTAAGAAGGTTGCAATCATAGACAATGGAAAGCTGGTAGAAGAAGGCTTGGTTGAAAAAATATTTGAATCACCGGAATCAGATGCGGCAAAGGAACTTATTTCCGGGAAAGAGATACGATATACGAGCCTTCAAAGTTTGAATACGGAAAGAAAGGTTCGAATTGTTTTCCAGGAAAATTCAGCCTATGAACCGGTTATTTCAAACATGATACTGAAATTTCAGGCTCCGGTGAATATATTGAAAGCAGATACTAAAAATGTTGGTGGAAAAGCAGTCGGGGAGATGATATTGGGATTACCGGAAGGAGAGAAGCTTCAGGATGAAATGATATCTCATTTAAAAGACAATGGTCTTTGTGTAACGGAGGTGAATGAAAATGTTTGATGAAAAAGTAATACAAATGCTCTTAGAAGGCATAAAGGATACTCTATATATGACACTTGTTTCCACCATTGTCGGATATGTGATAGGCTTACCTCTTGGCATTACACTTTATGTTACAAGCGACAAGGGACTACGTCCCAATAAGATTATTTATAGCGTGGGAGATTTCATTTGTAATATTATTCGAAGTATCCCGTTTTTGATATTACTGATTCTTTTGATTCCATTTACAAGAATGCTTGTAGGTCAAAGCTATGGTTCAACAGCAACGATTGTACCACTTGTAATCTGTGCAGCTCCGTATATAGCAAGAGTTGTCGAAGCTTCCCTTAATGAGGTCGATGCAGGAGTGATTGAAGCTGCAAAGTCAATGGGAGCAAACAATCTACAGATTATTTTTAAGGTTCTTTTAGTAGAAGCAAGGACCTCTTTGCTCACAGGGTTCACGATAACGACAGGACTGCTACTTGGATATTCTGCAATGTCTGGAACTGTAGGCGGCGGAGGTCTTGGAGATATTGCTGTTAGATATGGCTATTACAGATGGCAGACAGACATCATGATTGTGACAGTCATTTTGCTGATTATTATTTTCCAGATTATCCAAAATCTTGGAAGCAAAATCTCTACGCGATTAGATCATAGAAAACGTTAGGAAGCGATAATATGGATTTTGAAGTGATTTTTTCATATATGCCGTTATACATAGAGGCATTTCTATTAACAATTAAAATTGGCTGGATTGGGATTGCGATATCCATAGGAATAGGAATCGTCCTGGCATTTGTATTGCACTTTAAGATTCCATTCGTTTCGCAAATAGCAAAAATTTATGTGGAAGTATTTCGTAATACGCCATTACTTGTGCAACTCTTTTTTATTTATTTTGGATTGCCAAAGATAGGACTTTCCATTTCAGCACAAGCTTGTGGAGCTGTTGGACTTGGACTTCTTGGCGGAAGCTATATGACAGAAAGTTTTCGAAGTGGATTAGAGGCGGTTTCTCCATCTCAGACAGAGAGTGCACTTGCGCTGGGAATGACAAGAGCACAGTTGTTTCAATCAGTAATTCTTCCACAGGCATGTTCTTTAAGTGTTCCGGCGATTGTGGCAAATGTAATATTTCTCTTGAAAGAGACCAGTGTATTTTCTGCAATCAGCCTGATGGATTTGATGTTTACAGCAAAGGATTTGATTGGTTTATATTACAACACTACAGAATGTCTGTTTTTAC
Source organism: uncultured Lachnospiraceae bacterium (assembly GCA_945864145.1). Taxonomy (GTDB): domain Bacteria; phylum Bacillota; class Clostridia; order Lachnospirales; family Lachnospiraceae; genus COE1. The sequence goes on from CAMBAN010000170.1 coordinate 1,815, forward strand.
TTGTGATATTTTATATTATTATGCTTCTTCCGGTATCCGTTTTGGGTAGCATGGTGGAAAAGAAAGCTAGAGTTCGAATGTTTGGAGCGTAATGCAATGGGATTTGAGGTTTTGTTAAAAGGAAATAATATGATACGACTTTTGGAAGGTCTTGGAGTGGCACTTAAGATTAGTCTTATCTCAGTCAGTTTCAGTATTGTTTTGGGGATTATCTTAGGCATGCTGATGACTCTTAAAAATCATGTCATCAATGTTATTACAAGAGTATATTTGGAAATTGTGCGTATCATGCCACAGATGGTTCTTCTTTTTATTGTTTATTTTGGCGCCACCAAAGCAATGGGAATCAACATTTCTGCGGAGACTTCTGCAGTTATTGTATTTTCATTTTGGGGAACTGCAGAAATGGCGGATTTGGTCAGAGGGTCATTAATCAGCATACCCACCATTCAGTATGAAAGCAGTATGGCATTAGGGCTAAACAGGCTACAGACATATATTTATGTAATTATTCCGCAGATTGTAAGAAGAATGATTCCTCTATCTATCAATTTAATTACGAGAATGATTAAGACTACAAGTCTTGTAATGATGATAGGAATTGTGGAAGTATTGAAAGTGGGACAGCAAATTATAGAAGCAAACAGAAAAAGTTCTCCAAATGCGGCATTCGGAGTATTTGCAACAATACTTATATTGTATTTCATTGCCTGCTGGCCAATTAGCTGCCTTTCAAAATATCTGGAGAAAAAATGGGAGAACTAACATGAATGAAATATTAAGAATAAATGATTTGAGCAAAAGATATGATGATTATGCTATTTTAGAGAAGATAAATCTTTCTGTTAGAAAAGGTGAGGTTGTTGTAATCGTTGGACCATCAGGCTGTGGAAAAAGTACCCTGCTTAGATGCTTGAATGGGCTTGAGGAAATTCAGGAAGGCGAGGTCGTTCTTGATGGTGAGATTATTAATCCGAATAAGAAGAACTTAAGCAAAAGCCGTGAAAGGATAGGAATGGTATTTCAAAGCTATGATTTGTTCCCCCATAAAACTATTTTACGGAATGTGACACTTGCGCCAATTAAAGTAAAAAAGAGGAAAAAATCAGAAGTGGAAGCGGAGGCATTAGCCTTACTTGACAGGGTAGGACTTCTTTCCAAGAAGGATAACTATCCAAGACAGCTTTCCGGTGGACAGAAACAAAGAGTAGCCATTGTGAGAGCTTTGATTATGCATCCTGAAGTGCTGTTACTTGATGAAATCACAGCGGCACTGGATCCGGAAATGGTAAGAGAGGTTCTTGATGTTGTTCTGTCACTTGCAAAAGAAGGAAGAACGATGGTGATTGTAACTCATGAGATGCAATTTGCAAAGGCGGTAGCAGACCGTGTGATTTTTTTAGAGGGAGGAAAAATCGTCGAAGAAGGAAAGCCCAGGGATTTTTTTGAAAATCCTAAGACCGAGCGATTAAAGAGATTTTTGCAGACATTCACTTATGAAACTGTAGAAAATGATGAAATAGAAATGGAGCAAGTGTAAAGATATGTTAAATCAGTTTTCCAGAACACAATTGCTGTTAGGGGAAGAATCAATGAACAGACTCTCAAAAGCAAGAGTTGCAGTCTTTGGAGTTGGAGGAGTCGGGGGATATGTATGCGAGGCATTAGTCAGAAGCGGAGTAGGTCATTTTGATCTGATAGATGATGACAAGGTTTGCTTAACCAATATAAACAGGCAGATAATTGCTACACGAAAAACAGTTGGAAAATATAAAGCAGAGGTAATGAAAGAACGTATGCTGGAAATCAATCCTGATGTGACAGTTACGATTCATAAGTATTTTTTCTTACCGGAAAATGCCGATGAATTTCCTTTCAATGAATATGATTATGTTGTTGATGCAGTGGATACTGTCACAGCTAAGATTGAACTGGTCATGAAATGTCAAAAAGAAGGAGTCCCTATTATTAGTTCTATGGGAGCTGGCAATAAGTTAGAAGCAAGTGCTTTTAAGGTTGCGGATATATATAAAACAAGGATGTGCCCTTTGGCAAAGGTTATGAGACGTGAGCTGAAAAAGCGTGGAGTCAGGAAACTTAAGGTTGTTTATTCAGAAGAAAAACCAACAAGACCGATAGAGGATATGTCAATCAGCTGCAGAACAAATTGCATTTGTCCGCCGGGAGCCAAACATAAATGTACAGAGAGACGGGATATTCCCGGAAGTGTAGCATTTGTTCCATCAGTGGCAGGATTAATCATTGCAGGAGAAGTGGTAAAGGATTTAACAGGAGTAAGAGGAAATTTAGGCTAAGCTTGGTCACAAGGTGGATATTTTGGATTGAGGTATTGAAACGATCCGTAAGAAGAAATTGTGAAATCCTGTATAAAATGATATATTGGTAATTACCAATATATCATTTTTT
>CAMBAN010000171.1 GCA_945864145.1 uncultured Lachnospiraceae bacterium
TTTTATCTTCGCGCTCTATTTTTTTAATCAGCTTCATAAGCTCATGAAAACAACCATGAACATCCCCTATTGCATAATGCATCTTTTTCCCTCTATTTTTTCAAATAACAATCCTTTAATCCGAATTCCTGCAAGGTTTCATATGGAATTTCAAAATTAATGCTGCCGGATGCATAAGGTCCAATCGCATAAGGTGAACAGGTTATCGTAAGTCCATCTTCCGTGAAAAACCAATTATCCTCCGCAAAAACTGCATCCGTCAGACATGTCTCATATTCCTCGAATAACAATTCTTGATATTCCTCTGTTTTGCACTTTTCTTCCACATAGCTTAAAATATTTTCCTTCCATGCATTTCCGTCCTCTGACAAATCCGTGAGAGAAAGGCGCTCCCCTGTGGACGCATCATAGTTATATCCTGCATAAAATCCATATCCATGTGCTCCCCCGGTATATTCGTAGGAATTCAAAATAAAGGAGAAAACCCTTTCATCATTTCGTCCTACGGAAGATGTATCTTCTTCGCTGTAAGAATAAAACCCCATCATCTCCGTATCCACGCCCTCATTTTCTTCTATACGATATTGATAATCATCTTTTGCATATCCGACAATCTCAGCCACTCGTGCTTCCCGCTCCTCTTTCATTGCCTGAATATCTGTATTGATCTTCTCTGCCGCTTCGGTATTTCCGCCGGTAAGTTCAGGATAACTGCAGGTACCAACAAAAATTTCCGTTCCATCATCCGCCGCATAACTGTCCGAATTTTCCTCTATCTTAACTCCGAAAAACGCTCCGTCTTTCCGGCCGTCTGTTTCTGTCTCACTCTCTGTTTTGGTGACAGCTTCTGTCTCCGGCACAATCTCCTGTACTGTCTCTGAATTTTTTACCCCCGTATTTGTATTGGCAGCCTGACCGCAGGAAGAAAGCACTACGGACATCGTGCATAAAAGAAGCGCCACGCTCTTTTTCTTCATAATATTATATCCTCCCATATATTCGTAATGATACATCTTATTTTACCATAATAACAGAAAAACCGATATTTTCCCTGCTTATTTACTTAATTTTTTCTTAAAATTAAAAACTGCCGATACCGCACTCCACAAAGGAATCCGCTATCGGCAGTCTGCTTTCTCCTGTTTTGACCGCTATTCTTCTTCTTCGTTGTTTTTTCCGCCAACAATCGCTCCCACTGCACCGGACACCGCTGCAACAACCGCTATCACTGCGACGATAACCACAAACAAAATTATAACGCCCAAAAAAATAAGTAATCCTGTCTCGCTCATCTTCTCCATCTCACTTTTTACTTTTTTAGAATACCCCAATACCGATTCTTTATTCATTATAACACATCATGTTTCAGAAAAAAAGCCTTCACGGATTGATTTTTCATTCCTTTAATTGTATGATAGGAGAGAAATTTGCGGTCATCAAGTTTAGGACATGAAAGAGGTTTAACTTATGAAAGAACGAATCAACAGTTTTGATTTTATCCGGGCTGTCTGCGCCTGGATTATTGTCATTTACCATTTCGCAGACATTTGTATCACAACACCACAGTTTTCCAATTTTCCCTTTTTTTATGCTTATGCAAACGGTCGTTGGGGAGAAACTACCATTGTCACCATCTTTTTTATGATTTCCGGAGCTTCTCTATATTATAATCATTCCAATCTTGGACTTCGGGATTGTAAGAAATTTTACTGGGGACGATTTAAGGGTATCTTCCCGATGTTTTATATGCTCTGGCTGTTTTTATATTATAAACAGGTATGCGGTGTAAAAAATTTTCTCTACAACGGAAATCCCAAATACTTCCTTCTCACTTTGTTTGGCGTAGACGGATACATGAGTTATCGCTACACACCAAATTACTATTTTATCGGTGAATGGTTTCTCGGTGCGCTGATTTTCGTTTATCTGTTTTACCCGCTTTTGGTATGGTGCATGAAACACTGTAAAATCCTTACCACCATTGTTCTCGTGGGAGGATTTATTTCCCTGTATTTTACCGATTTTTTTCTGATTTCAAAAGAGCGCAACTTAATCACCTGCCTGCTCGCTTTCTGGCTTGGTATGCTCTTTATCCGGTATAAGGACTTTCTGACAAAATGGCAGCTTGTGATTCCGGCAGCCGTCGTTGCCTGCATCATGCTCTTTATCCCGCTTGGGCTTGATTCACTGGTATGTATGCAGATTACTTCCATCGCCCTGTTCCTTATACTTTATTTTATCGGAACCTATATTATGAAGGTAAAGTATTTAAATCGTTTTATCAGCTACAGCGCAAAAATTTCCTATCCGATTTTTCTATTGCAGCATGTTGTAATGTCCGAAGTCATTCACACCTTCGACAACTACGCGCTGACGGTATTCCAGGAATGCCTGGTTTTAATCGGTGTTTTTGCAGTCATTTACGTTTTTGCTACTGTACTTTTAACCCTGAATAAAGCGCTACTAAACACACGCCCTTTTCTGGCATTAAATACATTCTTTCAAAATCGAGTAGGAGGGAGTGATTAACTCCCGTCCTCTCACACCACCGTGCATACCGTTCGGTACACGGCGGTTTCAATAGTTGACGTGCACAGACTGATAGGCTGTGGCTAAATCATAAAAGCCACTGTTTATCAGTCTTTCTTTATTCAGCGCCCAAATCACAGCTTTGTTATTGCTGATATACCAATACTTTCTGCGACTGTTTGCTATTGCTGACGCATAGTGTTCTGGGATTCCAAGTTTGACTAGATTTTTATATTTCGTTCTAGGTTTCTTCCACTGTTTCCATATACACATGCGTATTCTGTGATAGAGCCATCCGTTGATGTCATCTATGTTGCTCTTCATACTTGCAATTCCGTAGTAGTTAAGCCATCCCCTTGCATACACCTTGATTTTCTCAAGGCTTGGCTTGATTGACTGACATCGCTTACGGGAAGATAACTCCTTCAGTCTGGACTTAAACTTCTTCCATGACTTCGGATGAACTCGGACATAAATGCCTTTTCCGTTCCTTCCCAATGCAAAGCCAAGGAATTTAAAATTTCGGATTGCAAACACGCTGACAGTACGGCTCTTTTCTCGGTTGACTGTAAGTTTCAGCCTCTTCTCAAGATATTTTGTACTGCTTTCCAAGAGTCTCTCTGATGCTCGCCTGCTCTTTGCAAGAAGCACGATGTCATCTGCATATCTTATGCATGGAACACCTCTTTTCAGGTATTCCTGGTCGAACTCATTGAGGTAGACATTTGCCAGCAATGGTGATAGATTTCCACCTTGTGGTGAGCCTTCCTCTGTGTCAATGACCACTCCGTTTTCCATTACACCGCTTTTCAGATAGCGCTTTATCAACTGTACTACACGTTCATCTTTTACATTCTTCCGGAGAAGATTGATGAGAATTTCGTGATTAAGAGTATCGAAGTACTTTGACAAGTCAAGGACTACAGCAAATGTATAGCCTTGTTCTGCATACTCCTTAACCTTAAGTATTGCATCTTTTGCACTTCTGTTCGGACGATAGCCATAGCTACCATCTGCAAACAGCGGTTCATAGATTGGCACTAACTGTTGGGTTATTGCCTGTTGAAGTGTACGGTCTATCACTGTTGGTATGCCAAGCTTTCGCACACCACCATCTGGTTTGGGAATTTCAACTCGTCTTACTGGAGACGGAGTATACTTTCCACGATAAATGCGGTCAGTTATCTCTTGTTGATGTTCCTTTAGATATGGAAGAGCCTCTTCAATGGTCATGCCATCAATTCCCGGCGCTCCCTTGTTTGCCTTAACTCTCTTATACGCTCTGTTAAAGTTGTCTTTATACAGTATCGTTTCCAAAAGTCTCGGCTGTGCACTGTCTCTTTCTTTCCATATCCGATTGAATGACCTAGACGCTTTCACATACCCTTCGTGTTCCGCACTATCTCTCTGCGAACAGCCATTGTTTATGTTTTCTGTCATTATGGGTCATTCCTCCTTTCTCGGTCATACTCAAGACTCCTATTGATTCGGTCCTTCACCTCATGGCTACTATGACCTCTGCTGACTTCTGTGCGTTCAGCATTACCTTGAGTAATGGTTACTCCTTTCAGAGCATACCGCACAGACCTCCATAGGTACCACACGTCTCCTTCTCTCCATATATCTGCCGCATTTATCATGCACGATTCCGTGTAGTTATTGGGCTTCGATTTGAATTGCAACCTTAC
>CAMBAN010000172.1 GCA_945864145.1 uncultured Lachnospiraceae bacterium
AAACAGGACGCGACTGTACATTCTTTTATAATAATGGCGCTATCAGGCGAAGCACCGTATCAAGACCTCTTAGTACAACATAACGGTTCTTCTGATACTTGGAGGTCACCTCTTCAGAAACAGCAAAGGTTTCTTCAAAATCCTCTCGCAGCTTAGAAAGCTCTTCAAAGCCGTACATCAATACCGCATTTTCAAAATGGTGATATAAGCTTCTATAATCCATATTAATTGTTCCCACTACTGCCATGTTACCATCTGCAAGCATCTGTTTTGCATGGACAAAGCCCGGCGTATATTCATAAATCTTTACGCCTGCTGATGCCAGTCTGCCATAATAGGAACGTGTTACTCTGTAAATAAGCTTTTTATCGGGAATACCCGGTGTCACAATTCTGACATCTACTCCACGTTTTGCTGCAAGTGTCAGCTCCCTGTTCATTTCATCACTGATAATCAGATACGGAGTAGTGATATACACATAATACTTTGCATATTTAATAAGATTCAAATATACATTTTCGCCGACATAATTATCATCCAGAGGGCTGTCTGCATAAGCTGCTATAAAACCATCTGCTTTTTTATCAGAAACCACGTTGCAGTTGTCAAAATATACCGATATGTCCTCATTTTCTTTTCCGATGCTGTCCCACATCTCCAAAAACATGGCAAGCAGACTCTTTACTGCACCACCTGTGAGTTTCACGCCTGTGTCCTTCCAATAACCATATGGATGTGTCAGGTTGAAATATTCATCCGCAAGATTATAGCCGCCGGTAAAACCTGCTTTACCGTCAATGACCGTAATCTTTCTATGGTCTCTGTTATTCATGAAAATCTGCAATACAGGAAGTACAGGATTAAATACCTTACATTGGATACCGCTTTCCTGCATACGCTTGATGAAATCAAAGTTTACAAAGCCTACACTTCCCACATCATCATAAAGCACTCTGACTTCAACACCAGCCTGTGCTTTTCTTTTTAGCACATCATGCAGTCTTTCAAAAGCTTCTGCTTCCTCTATTGCATGATATTCCATGAAAATATAACTCTCTGCTTTTTCCAATGCGGCAAGCTGTGCTTCAAAACCATCACTTGCTTCTTTATAAAATATGACATCTGTGTCAGAATAGGCAGGATAGCCCTCCTGCACAGACAAATAGCGAAACTGATTTGCGGCACCAAAATCCTGCATTTCCAGTTCTTTGATAACCGAATCATCCTGTTTCATATACGCAGCCAATTTCTCATGTACATCAAAAAAGCGCTCTCTGACTTTTTTCGTTGCTCTTTTATGTCCAAACAATCCATAAATGCAGACACCAAGGATAGGAAACATAAAAATCAAAATAATCCAAGGCATCTTAAATGCCGCATTATCCGGCTTTCCATAGATATGAAAGACCAGCATAAATGCCAGTACTGTCGTTATTCCTGAAATAATTGTTGAGTATTCATTTAATCGTACAAAAAGGAAAACAATCCATAGTGTCTGTATGACAAAAGATAATGCTCCAAATACCAGTCTTCCTACACTGTTCTTTACATTTCCTTTTTCCTCTGAACGCATCTTTTCATCCCTTTCGAGCTTTTACTCTATGGTTTTTAGTAGCTTAGGAAGTTCAGCAAAGCTGTTAATCGTATAGTCCGGTGCCACGGCTTCGCCAAAGCCATAGGCAGCAAATACAAAAGGAATTTCAGCTACTCGTGCTGAATTTTCATCTCCTGCGGTATCGCCAACATAAACTGCTTTTGTAACACCATTTTTTTTCATAATCAGCTTATTATTCTCTCCCTTGGGCAATAAATTGTCACCCCAGCAAATAATATCGTCAAAAAGATAATTCAGCTTATGTGCCTTCAAAAAGCTTTCAATATACCCCTGTTGACAATTACTTACAATAAACAGGCGATAGTCTTTCTTTAGTTCTTTCAACGTATTTTCCAACTCAGGATATAAAGTACCACCCACTTCACTCAAATACGCATTTTCCTGTTCACAGCACGCATCCATAAAAAGCTGCTTTTGTTTTGTAGTGCACTCAGGAAACATTCTGTTTGCTATTTCTGTCATAGGAAGCCCCAAATAGCCTGAAAGCTCTTTCCTGTCAAGCGCACCTCTTTTTGACTCCGGGTGTGCTGCAATCACATCATTCCAGGTCTTTAGGATGCCCGATGTGGCATCCCAAAGTGTCCCGTCCAAATCAAATAAAACAGCTTCTAACATATTTCTGCTCCACTAGGCATTGGCTTTTCTGAAGTCATCAGCGCAAGGTTACCCTCTGCATCCTCTGCGCATAAAAGCATACCCTCTGACAATACTCCTGCAAGCTTTGCAGGCTTTAAGTTTACAAGTACCATGACCTTTTTACCGACCATTTCTTCCGGTGTATAGTGAGCCTTAATACCTGATACAATCTGCTTTACCTGACTGCCGATTTTCACCTGGCTGCATAAAAGCTTCTTTGACTTTGGTACTGCTTCACAGGCAATGATTTCGCCAATCTGGAACTGCATTTTTGCAAAATCATCATAAGTGATTTCTTCTTTTGCTTCTATATCAATGACCGGTTCTTCTGCCTTTTCTTCTGCGGAAATGCCCATTTCCTTTTCATATTCTGCCTTCTGTGCAGCCTGGATAGCCTCTACCTTAGGCAAGATTTCCTTTGCATCCAGACGGGCAAATAAAATTTCCGGCTTTTCTGTTACCTTTGTACCGCTTTCATATAAGCCAAAGGTCGCAAGATCATCAAAATCACGTAAAGAAGTATTTAACTGCTTTACAATACGCTCTGCTGTTTCAGGTAAAAAGCTATGCAATAAGCTTGCACCGATAGTAATTGCCTCTGTCAAATTGTAGAGTACCTCTGCAAGACGATCCTTTGTAGCCTCATCCTTTGCTAATACCCAAGGCATTGTTTCATCAATATACTTATTACAGCGTCTGAATAAGTCAAAGCAAAGTGTAATTGCATCTGCTACGCGAAGCTTCTCCATCTTTTCTGCAATCTTATCTCTTGTACCGGTTACCACTGCCTTTAAGTCTGCGTCTACCTCTTCTGTTACGCCTGTGCTTTTCACAACACCGTCAAAATATTTATTGCTCATGGAAACCGTACGATTTACTAAATTTCCAAGGATATTTGCAAGGTCTGAGTTAAATCTTTCGATAACTAAATCCCAGGTAATTACACCATCATTTTCAAATGGCATCTCATGAAGTACGAAATAACGGGTTGCATCTACACCAAATAAATCAACCATATCATCTGCATAAATCACATTACCCTTTGATTTACTCATCTTATCACCACCCTGCAACAGCCATGGATGTCCAAATACCTGCTTTGGTAATGGTAAATCTAATGCCATTAAGAAAATTGGCCAGTAAATGGTATGGAAACGTACAATATCCTTACCAATCAGATGTAAATCTGCCGGCCAGTTTTTGTTGAATAATTCGCTGGAGCCATCCGGGTCATAACCAATCTTGGTAATATAGTTGGTTAACGCATCTAACCATACATAAACAACATGCTTTGGATCAAAATCTACAGGAATACCCCATGTAAAGGATGTTCTTGAAACACAAAGATCCTGTAAGCCCGGTAATAAGAAGTTATTCATCATTTCATTTTTACGTGAAACAGGCTGAATGAAATCAGGGTGGGTATTGATATGCTCAATCAGTCTGTCTGCATATTTGCTCATTTTGAAGAAATATGCTTCTTCCTTTGCCGGTTTTACTTCTCTGCCACAGTCAGGGCATTTACCATCTACAAGCTGTGACTCTGTCCAGAAGGACTCACATGGTGTACAGTATAAGCCTTCATAAGCTCCCTTATAAATATCACCCTTATCATACAACTTCTTAAAAATCTTCTTTACGCATGTCTCATGGTCCTCATCTGTTGTACGGACAAAATTGTCATAAGAAGTATTCATCAAATCCCAAATAGATTTTACCTGTCCTGAAATGTTATCTACATATTCCTTTGGAGAAATACCTGCTTTTTCTGCCTTCTCCTGGATTTTCTGACCATGCTCGTCAGTTCCTGTCTGGAAATAAACATCATAGCCCTCTGCCTTCTTATATCTTGCAATAGCATCTGCCAATACGATTTCATAAGTATTACCAATATGTGGC
>CAMBAN010000173.1 GCA_945864145.1 uncultured Lachnospiraceae bacterium
GGTGTTTGGTATCGGCTGTAAAATCTTTACCATTGCAGGACCTGTTATTCTATATGGTATCCTGACAAGCTGGCTTTTAGGTATCCTGTACTGGATTGGAAAGCTTCTGGGTATCGCTTGATACCCAGTGCTCCTACATATATATCCAAAAATAATAGAAAGCACCTGCCATCTTTCCAAGGGCTATTGCTGTAATAATTGCAGTAATACCCTTTTTTGCATGCTGTCTTCTTACCATAATGGGCATGGCATCAAACATTTCTGCTGCTGCAAGAGCAAGGCATCCAACAAACATGCCCGTAAAAAGTCCCAAGAAAGCAAGTGCAATATTTTGTATCAATGGGATTATCCTTGCACCGATGCGACCAAGAAAAGGTACCGCCTCCGGATAAACACTTAATACTGTGCCAATAACCGTACCCATGATAATGCAGTTTTCATAAACATGTATATAGCTTGCCGTATCTGTTTTCCCTGCAAGTCTTGGAGTCAATCCGACAATAAAAAGAACGGTAAAAACACCTCCTGAAACCATAAATCCTGCACTCAACCCGATTACTGCAAGCACAATTCTACTTATGACCCACATCAATTTTTTTGTCCTCTCTTTCTGCCATTTCTACAATTGCCTGATCCACATCCTTTTCATATACGCGCATTTCCACTGCCAGTGGCGTTGGGTCACTATTCACTGTTCTATGCCCAAAATGGTTATAGAAAATCAAAATTCCAAGCATCAGTCCTATGGCATAAGATGCTTCCAAAATTGTATGAAAGGTTGTTTCTTCTCCTGTCACCAGCTGATAAATCTGTGCAAATACTTTTGTGACAGTAATGTCATTATGAAATGCCATTATGGTAAATGCCGTACCAATAAAGCAAACAATTGACACTAATGTCATTTTTAACGTCGCACCTTTGTTTTCCTTTTCCTGCAATTTCATGTATTTTACAATGACATCCGTTTCTCCCAGATTTTCAATGGTAATCCCCGGACACATCCTTACAATCTGCTCTATCACATGAAGTACACTGATAACACAGCGCTCCTCTTTATCTTTTTTAAACTGATAGACCTTGATTGCCTTTACCTTTGCCGTGATGGTCTGATCTGCACAATAAATGGTGGCAATGTCGGATAAATTCACTTCTTCCTTCTCTGCCACCACATTTCGTTTTGCCATCATATATAATGTTTCATTTGTCATATCTGCCTCCGTTGTCTTCATACTTTTCTCCTTAAGTATGCTTTCCAACGACGACATTTTTATACATGCTTAATGACTCGTACTGTTTCTAACTTACCATCCTTACTGCCGTGAATGTGTCTGTTGTCCTTTTTAAAGCATGTCAAATAATTCCAGATTTCCTCTGTAATTCTCTCTCCTGCATAAACAACAGGAATTCCCGGCGGATACGGTGCTATCATTTCTGCAGATACTCTCCCCTTTGCTTCTTCCCAGCTTACCTCTTCAAACTCGGCAAAATATGCCTGTCTTGGAGTCAATACCTGCTCAGGAATTTGAGGAAAAGGCGGATACTGTCTGACAAGCGGTTTCGCATTTTCTTTTTCCTTTTGTGTCCTTGCAATCTCTTTGCATGCAAAAAGTAAACGGTCTATATCCTCCTTCGTATTTGCATAAGTCACAACAGCTAATACATTTTCCTCGTCTGCAAGCTCCATATTCACTGCATATTTTTGAAACAGGATTTCCTCCAATTCAAATCCTGAAAGACCGATTTTTTTTGCACTGATAACAAGTCTTGTCAAATCCAGTCCCTCAAAAGTGCTCTCATCCATACAGCAAAAGCCTTCGATTTTTGCAAGTTCCTTTCTGGCATAGGCACATAAATCCAAAGCCTGCTGCACCATTTCCTTTCCATGTCCGGCAAGTTCATATCTTGCGCAGTCTAAAGAAGTCATAAGTAAATAATTGGGGCTTGTGCTTTGTACTAATTGCAGATTTTTTCCCACCTGCTCTACATCTGTCCTTTTTGTATTGACATGTAAAACTGACGACTGTGTCAGTGCACCTGTCACCTTATGCATACTCTGGACACACATATCAGCACCTGCTTCCATAGCGCCTTGCGGCAATGCCTCATGAAAATACATATGACCGCCATGTGCCTCATCTACCAACAGCAATGCCCCGTGCTCATGACACACCTCTGCAAGCTCAGACAACTTAGAGGTCACACCATAGTAGCTTGGGCTTACTAAAAACAGCGCCTTACAATCCGGATTTTTCAAAAAACATGCCTCAACGCTTTCCTTGGTAATTTCTCCCTGAATGCCAAACTCATCTATAATCTCAGGCATACAATATACCGGTGTTGCACCTGAAAGAACAAGTCCCATCATCGCTGACTTATGTGCATTTCTTGCTACCATAATTTTTTCCCCTTCATGGGCAGCACTTAGTATCATTGCTTCATTTCCACATGTGGTACCATTCACAAGCAGAAAGCTTTTATCCACCTGATACAAATCCGCATAGAGCTTTTCTGCCTGTAAAATCGCTCCCTCCGGACTGTGTAAATCATCTGTAAAAGGAGTCTCTGTGACATCATAAGCAAAGATTTCACTTCCTACCTTATCCGTCCATCTTTTGCTGATACCCTTGTCCAAACGATGTCCCGGTATCCGAAAATAGGCCGGCTTCGTTTCTATCAGCGCAGTAATAGCATCCAGCAAAGGCGTTGTGTTTTGTTGTTCTTTTTCTGCTTTCATGTTACCAATAACCTTTCTCTATTAGAAATGAATATCATATCGTGTTCCATGTGCCCAAAGGACAGCATCTTCCAGTTCTACTTTTAAGATAATCGTATTTTCATCTTCAAAATTATTATGCCCATTATCAATCCAACTGGCAAAAACTTCTCTCAGTTTTGCAGCCATCTTCTCATTCTCTTTTTTTCCAAAGTATCCAAGATTTACCCCTTTTCCTTTAGCGGTAAACCATTCTCCACAAAGAGAAACATTAGGATTTTTCCCAATCTGTTGCATTTTATTGGATAATGCATAGGTAATCACGTAAAAAGCGCCACCCTCATAATAGGCGTTCACATTTCTGATTGCCGGATACTCTCCATCTACTGTTCCAAGAGCAATTACATTATCTTTGCCAAAGCGCTCCTCCACTATCTTTATTCCTTCCACTTGCTTCTGTTCCATATTCTTCCTCCTTTAGTCCATTTCTATCGCATCAACATTATTTCCTACCTTTATTTATATACCTAATTTGCAGTTTTTACAATTGCGCCTTTGTGGTATACTAATGATGGAGGATTTTTACTATGTCTTATATTTATGAAACCCATGCACATACGGTGCTAGCCAGTGCTTGTGGCAAAAGCTATGGCTCTGAATATATTTCTTTTTATAAAAGCTTAGGCTATCATGGCATCATTATGACAGACCATTTTTTTAATGGAAACTGTGCCATTCCCAAAGATTTACCTTGGGAAGAACGTGTTGAATTATTTTGTAAGGGATACGAAGAAGCAAAAGCAGAAGGCGACAGACAAAACTTTCAGGTTTTCTTTTCCTGGGAATGTCGCTTTGATGGAGATGAATTTCTCGTTTACGGATTAGATAAGGAATGGCTTCTTGCCCATCCTGATATACTTTCCTGGGACCATGTTACCCACTATCAAAAGGTAAAAGAAGCGGGCGGTCTCGTTATACAGGCACATCCTTTCCGAGAGCGTGATTATTTGACAGAGATTTATCTGCATCCTTATCAGTGTGATGGTTGGGAAGTTGCAAATGCCGGAAATCCTGCCTATCAGGATAAACTTGCTTACCAATATGCAAAAAAGCATCACATGCTGATGTCTGCAGGCTCGGACATTCATACCGTAGGCAAAACCTCTTGTGGTGATTTTTTCGGCGTAGCATTTGATACCCCTCTTACCTCTATCCATGACTATGTTACCCGCATGAAAGCAGGCGAAGGTAAGCTGCATGTAACCCCTGGCCGCTTGGATTGGGAGGAAGGGACAAAAAATACCTTACCGGTATTTCTTTTTGATACGGAGAATAAAAAGACAGCAGTGTCAGATTTGGATAAGCTGTTATTC
>CAMBAN010000174.1 GCA_945864145.1 uncultured Lachnospiraceae bacterium
TGAGATGGAGTCAAAAAGCCTTATAAAATCAGGGCTGAAGATTCCGAGAAGTTATTATACTATGAGGAGGAAGGCATATGAAGAAATATGTGATGGCACTGGATCAAGGAACCACAAGTTCCAGATGTGTTTTATTTGATCATCAGGGAAACATCTGTAGTATGGCACAGAAAGAATTTCGGCAGATATATCCTGAACCAGGATGGGTAGAGCATGATCCTATGGAAATCTGGTCTTCCCAATTAGCGGTTGCGGCTGAAGCAATCAGTAAGATTGGCGCGACGGGGACAGAGATTGCGGCAATTGGAATTACGAATCAGCGCGAAACAACTGTGGTCTGGAATCGTCATACGGGGCTTCCGGTTTATAATGCAATTGTATGGCAGTGCAGAAGAACTGCAGGATGTATTGAGAAATTGAAGGAGGACGGATTGTCGGAGTATGTACATAACACAACAGGATTAATACCGGATGCATATTTCAGTGCATCCAAAGTTGCGTGGATTCTGGACAATGTGGAAGGTGCAAGGGAGGAAGCGGAAGCTGGAAATCTGATGTTTGGTACAATCGACACATGGTTGATCTGGAATCTTACAAAAGGGACAGTTCATGTCACAGATTATACCAATGCTTCCAGAACTATGATGTACAACATTCATGACCTTTGCTGGGATGAGAAGATCTTGGAGTATTTTCATATTCCAAAATCTATGCTACCCAAAGTATGTCCTTCAAGTTATGTGTATGGATATACGGAAACAAGTGTGTTGGGAGGAAGTATTCCAATTACAGGTGCAGCAGGTGATCAGCAGGCGGCGTTGTTCGGGCAATGTGGTTTTTCAGCAGGAGAGGTAAAAAATACATATGGTACAGGTTGCTTTCTGCTGATGAATACAGGAGAGAAGGCTGTAACTTCTGAGAATGGATTGTTGACAACCATTGCAGCGAATGCGGAAGGAAAGATTCAGTATGTTCTGGAAGGAAGTGTGTTTGTGGCTGGAGCCGGGATCCAGTGGCTTCGTGATGAGATGCGTATGATAAAAAATGCGGCGCAATCTGAGGAATATGCAATGTCTGTAAAAGATACCAATGGGGTCTATGTTGTGCCGGCATTTACGGGACTTGGCGCACCCTATTGGAATCAATATGCGAGAGGAACAATTGTTGGAATCACGCGAGGATGCAGTAAAGAACACTTTATTCGTGCGGTTCTTGAATCTATGGCTTACCAGACCAAGGATATTCTAGAAGTGATGAAGAAAGAATCAGGTGTGGATATCACCGGTTTAAAGGTGGACGGTGGTGCCTCTATGAATAATTTCTTGATGCAATTTCAGGCAGATATTCTGGATGTAGAAGTATTGCGCCCGGAGTGTGTAGAGACAACTGCGTTGGGGGCAGCGTATCTTGCAGGAATTGCTGTCGGATATTGGGATAATGTGAATGATGTCCGTGAAAACTGGGTACTTTCCAAGACATTTGTCCCACAGATTGCAGAAGAAGAAAGAGAAAAGATACTGAAGGGATGGACAAGAGCTGTGGTAGGTGCGTTAGCATGGGCTGATGAAAAATGTTAAATTTCGGTCAATTATTACAAAAAGATTGACAAAAAGCGCGGGAAGAGATACAATTTAAACAAATAATAAAGATGTATGGTAATTATTGTATGAGAAGCGGAGACACAATAATCTTTTTGAGAGTATTGTGTCTTTTTTTGACTTTGTTTACGAGGAATTCCATTTTAGTCTCTACCAGTAGAATTACCATAATTAATCATTTTTTTCTACATATTCGATGACAGAGTCACGAGGATGTTGAAAATAAATCATTTCCTGAAAATAGTCTAAAGAATCTTTTATAATGCATTCATAAAATTATTATGAAGGAAAATGATACAAAATGAACCCTCGAATTACCTTAAGATTGAGGCGTATGGGGAAGCTGAAATGAGGAGGAGAGCAAAATGAGAAAAAAGATGACAGCAAAGAAATGGACAGTGGTTGCCTTGATTATCTGTTTGATCAGTTTGATTGGCACATCGTTTGTTCAGACAAGTAACCAGAAAATTAAGATTAAAAGTATGAAGTGGGAAAGCCCACAAGGAAATCTTCTGAGTGCAGATTTGTGGATTCCGCAAAATGCAACGGCTGATACTCCGGCACCTTGTATCATCACTGTTGAAGGGTGGTACAATAATAAAGAGATGCAGGATATGTATAATGTTGAACTGTCCAGACGCGGTTACGTTGTCCTGACGTTAGATATGCATGGACATGGCAATTCAGAAGCAGTTTCATCAGATCGGCTGTACGAAGGAGCAGTTGGTGTTGATGCAGCGGTACAACTTGCAGCAACACTTCCGTATGTGGATGTGGAAAAAATTGGTGTTACTGGACATTCTAGTGGTGGAACAGCCGCAAATATGGCAGTGGCAATTGATAATGAACGGGAGATTCCTTTAATAGCATGTGTACTTGAACAGGCTGGTGACTGGCAGGATGATACAGGTGGGGACCACAGTGGAGATTATGGAAGCAGAAGTGTAGGTATTATCGCCAGTGAATATGATGATTTTTATTTCGGAACTTATGATGACGAAGGTAACATGTTGACAACGCCAAAACAGTTCATGGAGACAGATGGAGCAAAGAAATTTCTGAATTTCAATGAAGAACCAGACAATGGATTTGAGACAGAAGCGGGAAAATATTATACAAAAGACTATGATGGCAAAAAATCAGTTCGTGTAATTTATCGTCCAACTTGCATCCATCCTGCAGTAACAATTTCCTCCGAATGTGCAGGATATGCAATAGATTTCTTTGAAAAAACACTTGGTGCACCACGTCCATTAGCAGCCTCTAATCAAGTATGGCAATGGAAAACTGCATTCAATACACTTGGACTTATTGGATTCTTTATGTTTGTTATCTTCTTTACATTGGCAATGTTGGACACAGAGTATTTCAAGGTTTTGAAAGCGGATGGAGAAGTTCAGCCGTTAACGCTGACAAATGGACGAGGAAAAGCCTGGTTCTGGGGAGGCATAATTGCATCTGTAGTATTTTCAGGAGCATGTTTCCTGTTCTGTATTGAAAAAGTATACTCTGATACGACAGAATTTTTTAGCCAGACCGGACCTCTTACCATTGGTGCATGGTCTGCAGGATGTGGATTATTTGCAATCCTTCTAATGGTGCTTTCTTATCAGATTTATGGAAAGAAAAATGGAGTATATCTGCGAGAAAATGGTGTGATAATATCTAAAAAAGAAGCATGGAAGACGTTGCTTTTAGGTCTTCTGGTAGTTATTGTGTCAATTCTTATAGTATTCTGCGGTACATATTTCTTTAAGGCTGATTTCCGATTATGGATATTCGCAATTAAAGCATTTGATGCTGATAAAGTTGTAATCGCACTGAAGTATTTGCCAATGTTCCTGCTATTCTATATGGCACACTCTGTATCAATGAATTGTTTCAATTATAATACAATTGGAGGAAAGAAAGGAAATACAATACTTCTTTGTTTTGCCAATTCTCTGGCACCAATTGTACTGACAGCGGCACAATATATTTATTTCTATGTAACAAGTCGTCAGTTGTTTGGACTTAGTGAAGGTGAAAGAATAGCCCCAATCTGGCTGATATCCATTATATTCATTTTGTTTGGTGCTGCGTTGATGTCAAGGATTGTATATAAGAAAACGCGAAATCCATATATTGCAGGATTAATCAATGCAATGCTTATAACGATTATCAGTTGCTCTAATACATTTACAACATTAAGTGCGGGATCTATGATTTGTACAACCTTCTAGAAGAAAAATATTTAGTAATGTTGAAATAAAGGTTTTTAGTGTAGAACAGGGAGAGTGAGTTTTTACTTGCTCTCCTTGTTTGTTTGCGTTCCATGGGCGCGCTCTAAAGGGTGAAAGTCCCAAATACGCCTAGGCAACGAGGAAGTATATAGCCGATTGACAAGGGTGTCCATCGTGAGGTGGAATCTGAAGGAAGTCATAGGTTATGAAAAGCTACACATTATGCAAAGTAGGCGATAGAAAACCTTATAAATAA
>CAMBAN010000175.1 GCA_945864145.1 uncultured Lachnospiraceae bacterium
AATAAGGAGCCAGTACTTTTCCTAGCTCCAATACCTCTACGCGCACATCAAGCTTCCGTTACAATATTTATAAGCATGATCCGACAAAATTTCAGTCGGTAACACCTGCGTTGCATTCACTTCTCGAATCATAGCATCCAGCTCTTCAACACAGGTATCATCACTCTCCGGTATCATTATCCACTCATGAATACTACTTGGAATCATGTAGAATAATTTTCCGTCTGTAACTCTTTCCATAAAATCAGAATCCAGTACCCCTGCAACGGCATACATCTTACTTTTGCAGTACATAACCATCATTCTCGGTCCCGGCATTGTTTCCAATTGTTGGAGAGCATCCTCATCAAGCATATCTGCAATAATACTGCCCATGTCCTGAAGCTTATAATCATCTCCTTGCAGGTTTTCTATTGCTGTCTCATGTAATTCCTCCAATGATACACCCCACATTTTCATTAAATCACATGATACTTTCACAGTCCCTATACCGTCATCTACTGAATCCAATCTCACTACATAGATAATTGATAAATCCAATAATTCTTTTGAAATTAGGCTTTTTAACATCTCCTGATTTCTTTTTGTAGAAATAAGTACCGGAAACACACTCTCTTTGCAAAATTCCCATCTACTTAAATCTGCCATAATATCTACCAAATTTGAAGACAATGGTACATTGTGTAATTCAGCCACATCAACAATATCTTCTATCACAGAATCAAAATCTTTACCTCCTGTGTAATTCTGATAATAAGGTTCCATATAAATAACCGGCGATATGTTGCTTGCCTCCGAATCGTTAAATCTGATTGTGATACCTATTGTTTTTACATCGTTTGTCTTCAGAACTTCCTGTGATGTAACATCAGCGTCTTTTCCATAATAATCTTTTAATGCTTCTACTACCTTATTTGTAAACTCCGTTTTCGTAATCATCGCAAATCTCCTTTTCTCTATTCGTAATCGTGATATATACAGCCTCCAAAATGGAAAAGAGCAAGCCTATCACAGCTTGCTCATATAATTTTATGCAGCATATTCTATTGCCTCGTTCTGTACAGAAAACATATCATCTGATATTTGCTTTTTAATCGTCTCATCAGATGATAATGCTCTCTGGAAATCCGTCTTAATTGGTGCATATTTTAATGCCTGCTTGATAACCGTCTTCTTTGCCATCTCCTCATAAGAAGTTTTCCATGGTGAATACCCTGAGTCAAATGCTTTACTATAAGTACGTGCGTAGGAATCCATATCAATCTTGCTCATAACCGAAAATCCATATCCTCCAGTAGTCGCCCGCCACACTCCATAAAAATAGACCAGTTCTCCTCTGTCAGAAAATGCTGGTCTGTGAATCAATTTGGGTTCCAATCCATATTCGTACTCAAAAAAATCATTTTCATAAACTGCTTGTGCTTGTATTGTCTGCATCTGACCATTACGATACGCAAGATCGATAAGTCCTTTGTATCCCAGTTGGAACTGACATTCCAGATTACCCTTGTTTTTATATGGGATAAGATATGCCTGTCCTAACGGTGTGTTCGGTTCTACCCCTAATTGAGCGGCATTCATCAGTGCTGCCAAAAACGACATAGGTGTACACTGTTGAAGCTGCGGTGTATTATTCAATGCACTCAACGCAATTCTAGTAAACCTCTCCGGAGTAATTACACTCGGAAGAGCCTTCTTAATTTCCGGCATCATTGCTTTTACCATATCCGGAATCGTCATATTGGCAGTCAGCTTTACTTCTTCCTTTTGAATTGGTGATACTTTTGCTTGTTCAACCAGTTCCTGCTTCAAATCAATTTGCTCCATATACTATTTTCTCCTTTTCTAAGCTGCATGCTTAACAGTAAACCTTCTGCAACTACTGATATTGCTATACTGATTGTACATATCTGGCTGTTCTTCCTTAAGCTTTTTCGTGTCCAAACGTTTAGACTCAGTAGTCACCCATGACACTCTATATTCGCTGCTAATACCGTAGGCGGCATCTTCCATCTGTAATTGCACCTTTTGCTCTATAGCAGCCTTTTCTTTCTCGAGCTTGTCAATTAATCCTACTAACTCCTCCCTTCTCCTGAGGTCTTCATCGACACCCATTAACTCAATACTCTTTTCCTTATCCGATTTAAAATACTGCTTTGCAATCTGCTCTGTACAGCTTTTACTTCCATCCGGATCAGGCATCACTCGTTTTACAACATTTTCATTCCAGAATCTTTCTTCGATAACAATAAGAGCCCGAATCAGTTCCTCATCTCGTTCAATCTTTCGTATGATAAATTCCTGCCCGAATATAAGCGCTGCTACATACCAGCAGTCATATCCACTAACAGCTAAATAGTGCTGGACTTGTATCTGATAATGAATGGGAATTGCACCATCCTTCCATTTTTCAGATGAATATGGTGATACAGTCTTACACTCGAGTCCCGCCTTTTTACCATCCTGTAGTCCCACGATAAATCGATCAAAATCTGCTAATAAAGTAGGATGCTCTTCACTTTGAAAAATTGCGTTTGCTCTGCGTACCTTCATACCGGTTTTTTCTTCAAATCTTTTCGCTACATATTCTTCCATGTCTCTTCCTTGTCGCATGGCTTCATTATCAAATTGCTCGATTTCACTGGATATCTTATCCTGATACACCGCAAATGCAGATTTATACGGACTAAGCCCACATATGCAAGCTGCATCCGTCCCAGTCAGACCTGTTTTTCTTACTCTAAGCCATTCTTCCCTGGAAAGATTCACTGTAGAAATCAGTCTACGCATTTATGCTACCTCCTTTTCAACAAACTGTTTGATACGCTCATAATCGTCACCATTTTCCTCTAACCATGATTCATATATCTGGCTAATAATGTTGCCCTGACGGTCTAATAGTTCGGATATGGTACCCTTTGTCATTTGGTTCATACTTTCAATTAGAATCTCATAGATAACAATGAACATATTGATTTTGAAACAATCTCCAAGAATCTCATCCTTATCCAATCCTAATTCTTCATCTCTAAACGTTCGTAGCTCTTGGCTCAATCTCATCCCAAGTAACGCTTTAAGAGTTTCTTTGTTCAATATTTTCACCTCACTTTTTATCATTGGAATGCTTATTACCGCTCAAAATATCAAGGATTCCTAATAAAGCTTTCAGTAAGATTATCATGTTATCCATTACGTCTTTTGGCTTATTCTCATCGCCATTTTCGCAATCGTTCATGATATACCCCCCTACATATTCATTATCGTTAAAATCGCCAACATAACTGTTAAAAAACCTCTTACAATTTTCATTACCTTACTCATAACACTTTTCATCTGTTTTCCTTTCTTAAGCAGCCATCAGCTGATACGCCCGGTCAATAATGGGATTTCCTTCTATTGTCTTTAAGAATATATTTTCCTGATAATTAGCAATTCTCCTTAAGGGCTGTGAATGTGTAGCAAAATCGGACACTGCATTAATAAACCGATACTGATTGTTTCCTGTGCCTATAAGGTCTGGTGCATCATAATAGCGACTTCTCAAGCTGTCACGCAGCTTTATAATGTTACTGGTTTTTATCGGAGAAGCCTCAGTTTCCATAGGCAATAATTGCTCAATATACTCATCCACTTGAGCTTCTGTTATTCTGGTATTCTTCATTTTTTCAAATTCGCGCCCTAGTTCTGTCATATATTGATTAGTAAGAGCCAACGTATCCCTAGCTTCCTGCACCTTATTTGCAAAATCCCCCTTGTGAATCATGGAAAAGCTTCTTCGGGCTGTATTCAATGCAAGATTCAGTGTGTTATTACACACTACCCTAACCGGTGTTATTGCCACCTTAACAGACCCACTTCCATCATGTGTATTAGAAAACACTAAATAAGTGCATATCTTTTCTTCTGCAACAATATATTCCTCCGGCAATCTCGCAAGTATCCATACTTTTTTCCCACCTTGAAGTGCACCCGCTGTTTCATACTTAATTCCTCTTCCGAGCAATTCAT
>CAMBAN010000176.1 GCA_945864145.1 uncultured Lachnospiraceae bacterium
CGGGACACCTTCTGATTGACCCGGATACCAAGTGGATTATCGAAAGGATATTTGAGCTTGCCCTGCACGGTGCAGGAGCAGCGAAAATCACACGGATACTGATGGAGGAAAAGGTTTCCACCCCGGCGTGGGTAAATTTCCAAAGAAACGGCACCTTCGCCCATGTATTTGAGGGAGCAGAGGAATCCAAACGGTATCAGTGGACGATAGCACAGGTAAAAAGCATCCTGAAGGATGAAAACTACATCGGGAACAGCGTGCACAACCGCCAGTCCACCGTCTCTTTTAAAAACAAGAAGGTGGTACGAAAGCCCGAGTCGGAGTGGTTCCGGGTAGAGAATACCCACGAAGCCATCATCACGAAGGAAGTATTTTTACAGGTACAGGAGCAGATAGCCGGTCGCCGGCGGGTATGCAAAAACGGACAGACCCAGATATTTGCCGGACTTATCAAGTGTGCCGACTGCGGATGGACGCTTTCTTATGCGGACAACCGGCAGAACAAAACACCTTACGGCTACTACCACTGCGGGAAAAACGGACAGGGACTGGGACAATGCTCCATGCACTACATCCGCTATGATGTGCTTTACGGATATGTGCTTTCCAGACTGCAATACTGGTCGGAGCAGGTGCACCGGGACGATGAAAAACTGCTACAGCAGTTGTTAAATGCCGGAAACAAGGAACGCAGTGCCGTAAAGAAACAAAGAGCCGTGGAACTGAAAAGAGCCACAAAGAGAAAAGCCGAGGTAGACGGACTGTTTACAAAGCTGTACGAGGACTGGTCTTTGGGAAAGATAACCGAATACAACTTTACCATGCTTTCGGAACGGTTTCAGACGGAGCAACGGGAACTGGAAACAAAAATCCGGGAATTGCAGGAAGCCTTAAGCTCCATGGAACAGACGGAAAGCGATGCAGAAAAGTGGGTAGAACTGATTAAGCAGTACGCCAGTCCCACGGAACTGACCACCGAGCTTTTAAACACCCTGATTGAGAAAATCGTGGTGCACGAAGCTGTAAAAAGCCCGGATGGCTGCCGGAAACAGAAGGTAGACATCTACTACCGCTTTATCGGAAAGATTGATTAAATGAAACTCCCTGCGTGTCGGGATGCGGTACGCAGGGGAAGCAATAACCTTAACTATGGGAGTCCGGGCAAAGTATGCCGGATATTTTGCTTTTACCGGAAATTGCAACTTATTTTGATGTGACGGTGGATGCTCTTATGGGCTATGAACCACAGCTTGCAAAAGAACAGATACAGAAGCTGTATACAGAGTTGGGAGAAAATTTTGTGCAGCTTCCCTTTGAGGATGCATTTGCAAAGAGTGAAGCACTGGTAAAAAAATACTATTCCTGTTATCTGTTTTTAGTGCAAATCTGTGTTC
Source organism: uncultured Lachnospiraceae bacterium (assembly GCA_945864145.1). GTDB lineage: Bacteria > Bacillota > Clostridia > Lachnospirales > Lachnospiraceae > COE1. The sequence goes on from CAMBAN010000176.1 coordinate 1,395, forward strand.
TTTGGCTAAATCATTATATGCTGGCGAGGGACAAAAAGAGACAGGAAGAGATTTTAGATAAGATTCAGGAACTTTGCAATCATATTTTGAAAAATTGTTCCAATACAGAAATATATAGTGATGTGCTTGGTATTAGAGCTTCCGTAGATTTAATTTGTAATCGCCCAAAGGAAATAATCGATGGAATCAGTAATTTATTAAATCCGAAAAGAGTGCTTAATCAAAGCGATGGATTGCTCATACAGGCATATCTCATGGACGGACAAATGCAGGAGGCAGACTGTTTTACACAAGCGAGTATGTATCTTCATTTATTTATGCTTGTTGGAGACAGTATCTATTATCTTTCCATACATAATAAAGAAAAGGAACTTTGTGAGGAAACAATTACCAGGATAGATACCCTGATACAGAAGTATCATATGGTGGAACTGAACCCTAATATTGTTGCAAGCTATCATTTTCAGGTGGCACTTTACAGGGCATCGATGGGGGAGCAAGCAGCTACAGTACAGCGACTTCAAAAATATGCAAAGGCAGTTTACCTGTTAACGGAAAAAGGAATGCTTCATGGCGATTCCTATTTTAATCAATTGGACAGTTGGTTTGAAACATTAGATTTGGGGACACAAATGCCACGCAATAAAAAGATTGTGGTACAAAGTGCGAAAGAAAAAATGAACCATCCGATTTTTATCGAGCTGTGCGGAGAAAATGAGATTGCAAAACTGCAAAAAATGATGGAAGATTAACCATTCCTTTATGATGCGAACGATCACTAAAAGCAATTCAGTGACCGTTCTTTTTTTGCTTTATAGGAAATTCCTATAAAGCCAAAACGCTCTGCGAGGATGCGCACGTTTTGGCAAAGGTTGAATGTCGCAAGAATGCGACGCAAAAGCGGCGCAAGAATGTGCTTTGCACATTCTTTGTTCTGATAAAATATGTTATTATAAACATGACATACAGCTGACATGTTTGACGTGTTATGATAAATAGGAAAGTGAAAAGTGATATGAAAATAGACAGGCTTATTGGGATACTTTCTGTATTGTTACAGGAAGAAAAAGTGACAGCACCGGAACTTGCAGAAAAGTTTGAGGTGTCACGAAGAACTATAAACAGGGATATTGAAGATTTGTGCAAAGCAGGAATTCCTATCAGTACTTCACAGGGCACAGGTGGTGGAATCAGTATCATGGATGGATATAAAATGGATAGAACCATCTTGACTTCCAAAGATATGCGGATGATTTTGACGGGGCTTCGCAGTCTTGATAGTGTAAGCGGCAGCCATTATTATGGCCAGCTTATGGAAAAAATCAAAGCCGGATCTTCGGAAGTAATAAGTGGAAAGGAATCTATTCTGATTGATCTGTCATCCTGGTATAAGGATTCTCTGTCGCTGAAAATGGAGCTTATTCAGGATGCGATAGAGGATAGAAAGGTGATTCGCTTTCACTATTATGCACCAAAAGGAGAAAGTATCAGAGAAATAGAGCCATATTATTTGATTTTTAAATGGAGCAGTTGGTATGTATGGGGCTGGTGTAAAGAAAGAAAAGACTATCGCATGTTCAAGTTGAACCGAATGGAGCAACTGACCAAAACGGATATGGAATCAGTCAAACAAAATGTTCCGTTGCCGGATTTGTCTACGGAAGCAATCTTCAAGGGAGGCATTCATGTAAAAGCAGTGTTTGAACCTTCTATGAAATGGCATTTGATTGAAGAGTTTGGATTAAATTCGTATCAGCTGCAGGCGGATGAAACACTTCTTTTTGAGTGGGAGTATACCAACAGAGAAGATTTGATTGCATGGCTGCTTACCTGTAAAGATCAGGTGACTGTTTTAGAGCCGGAGGATATTCGAGAGGAGCTTTTACACATTGCAAAAAATATGGTAAAAAAGTATGAGGAAGGGAAGAAGTATATGGAATCAAGATGCGGAATTTTATGTAGTGAGTGTGAATTTCAGGAAAAAGTGGGATGCAAGGGTTGCCTCCATATAGAAAAACCATTTTGGGGAGAAGCATGCGCTGTGAAAACCTGTTGTGAAGAGAAAAAGCTTTTGCATTGCGGTATGTGTAGTGAATTTCCTTGTGAGCTGTTAACGCAATTTGCCTATGATGCCGAACAGGGTGATGATGGAAAACGTATTGTGCAATGCAGGTGCTGGAAAAAGGAATGCGATAATGATTGCGATTGGCTGGATGCCTTTTTACGCAGTTTTCCGGGAGTAGTTCGAGACTTTAAGGAAGAATGGCAGTGGATTCGCTATCAGGTGGGGGACAAAATGTTTGCTGCTGTTTGCAAAGATGCTACGGGTACACGCGATATAGTTACAGTAAAATTGGAAGTATCAGATGGAGATTTTATGCGTCAACAGTACGAAGATATCATTCCGGGATATTATATGAATAAAGAACATTGGAATTCAATCTATCTGGATGGAAAAGTTCCTGTTGAAGTTATAAAAGAATTGATAGAAAAATCATATCATTTGGTATTTGGCGGATTAACGAAGAAAAAGCAGAAAGAAATGAGAGTGTAAAATAAAGTGTGTAAGTTACCGGTAACAAAACTTACGCACTTT
>CAMBAN010000177.1 GCA_945864145.1 uncultured Lachnospiraceae bacterium
TGGAGCGAACTCTTTCCAGCAATTCACGGAAATAGTCTTTTCCAAAAGCTGTTTTACCCTGTTTCAGGCGCTCATCATCCATAGCAAAGCCCTTAATCATATATTCCTTCAAAATTCCGGTTGCCCAGATACGGAACTTGGTAGCCTGAATGGAATTTACTCTGTAACCAACGGAAATAATGGCATCCAGATTGTAATAATTAGTAGGGGAAAGCTGCGTTTTTCCAGGAATCGCACCATGTGGAGTGGGTATTTCCATTTTGGAAACTACCACTTCTTCACGAAGTTCTCCCTGCTCAAAAATATTTTTTAAATGCTTGCTGATTGCCGGTGTCTGAACACCGAATAATTCAGCCATTGCCTTTTGGGTAATCCAGATAGTTTCATCTTTTATTAAGGCACTGACAGTCACATTATCATCTTCGGTTCTGTACAGTACCATTTCCATTTGTTTTGTAATATCTGTATTCATATAAAGCCTTCTTTCTTATAGCAGGTGAATTAGTTATTGTTGTCCTTATCCTTCGCCCGGCTCTTATACACATTATACCGGTTCTTGCATTTGCCACTGCAAAATACGCTGTTGGGTCTGCCGGCAACAAAGGCATTTCCACAGTGCTTACATACCTTCAGTGAGGACTTTTCATCTGTAAGCATAAAAGAAAACATCATCTGCACACCTAACAGAAGAGAATGGAAGTCCCAGACAATGGTAGGACGCTCAAGCAGCTCTATGTGATAGGTTGGTGCAATACCGCCAAATGCCGCCATGCCCTGACGGTAAAGCTGTTTTTGCATATCATCCAGCATGTCAAAGTCCTGATAGTAGAGAAAGCTTGACATAAAGGTAAATGCCCAGTCTTTAAATAAAGTCACAAGCCAGTCATACCGTTCTGCATATTCTTTCTGGAAACTCATCATTACTGCCTGCGGTTTGTTTTTCATGGTCATAATCAGTGCCATCATCTGCACATCGTCCGTACTCCATGAAGATTCCATCCCTTTTTTTACAAAATCAATCTTATCAAAGGGAAAGAAGTAAGAAAGATATTTTTCCGTAGTCATGCTTTCCTCTTTGATGAAATGGTTCTTCGGCAAATATACCGCATGGTAGGTAATAAAGTCCGGTGTGGTAGGAAGTGCTGTCATAAATCCAAGCAGTCCGTAACAGGTAACAAAATCCATAATGGCACTCTGCAAACGTTCCTGTGTATTATTTTTGTCCATGCACATCAATCCAAGGTTTACCGCCTTTAATACCATCTGCTCCGAATCCTTTAGCGGATTATAAAGAGACACTTTCGCATCCGGTGAAGGTGTGATGTACAACGTACCTTCTTTATCTTCCTTCCATTCATATTTGTCATAACGTGCCCAGTTGGAGCTGGTTTTCTGGAATAGGTTACTCATAAAAGCCTCCAATCTGTCTGTTCTAAAATGTAATCTGTATCACTAGAAAATATATTACTATCATACCAAGGCTGTCTCATAAGGTCAAATAGTATTTGCGATTTCTTTCATTTTCTTATTCTTTTTATCCGTAATCAGTGATCGGTAATTGTCATAAAAAATCTGCTCTTGCTTTGTCAGAGAAAGCTGATTGTCTACTCTGTTCTGTAATGCCTGCATAAAGGATTTACGAAGCTTCATTAACATGGTGTCACGGATTTTGCGGATATTTCTGTCGGTCTGCTCTCTAAATGCTGCAATCAACTGACAGGAGTATCCTTTAATGGCAAGCTGATATAAAAGCTCCTTCTGTACATCTTTTAATGCAAAGATTGCTTTGGAAATATTCTCGTCTGTTACCAGCTCATGCATTTCAAAGGGGCAGTCATAAATGGCATCAAGGAAATCCCCTTTCAGTATCTGCTTCCAGAAAACATGCCGGATGGGAGCAGGAATTACAATCTCATCCGGTGACATTCCCCATTCAAGGGGAACATCCGATCTTCCTATTTCATGGTAGCGTTCCTTACGTTCCCGGTTGGCATCAAACCTGTTCCACCATGTAACCACATTTGCAAATTCCTCCTCGGTTCTGGCAGAATCCTCAAGACGTGTCAGTGCTTCCTGTTCCAGTTCACGTTTCAGCTTGTTTCTTGTTGATGCTTCCGGTATCCCTGATACTTTCGGCTCATTTTCCATCTCAAGTTCTATTTCAAGAATAGCGGCATTCTCCCGTTCAAGGGCATCCGTCAGGTCATCTTCCGGCATGTCTTCTTCAAAATAATCATTTGTACATTCCTTCAACAGGGATTCACCACCTTTCAAAAAATATTTTCAAAACTTTTATAAAAAACAGTTCCGTTTTGGGACTGCATTTCTCCTATAGGTGAGGAAGTAATCTTATTTATCGAAAAAAGATTACTTAATACCATAAGAAAGGAGCCGGATTTTATGAAGATTTGTCTTATCCGTTGTCGCAGTCCGTCAAAGATACTTTGATTATAGCAAACATATGTTCACATTTCAAGGAGGAGGTGAAATTATTATGGAGCAAACAGCAAGTAAGGAGCGGGCGATGTCCTCTTTTACCAAAAGAAAAGGACAGACCACCTATAAGGTAAATGTGTTTTTCGCAGAGAATACCACATCTACCTTTGAGGATAAGCTTTTGCATCTGATGGCAAACGATATTGCCAACCGGAAGCAGGATATATCGGAAGCAGAGTAATTGTTACACAAATCAATTGTTTTTAGACTGATAATTCATCAGCAGGAAGGAGTTTTGTATGGGTAAATCAACAAAAAACTATGAAGAAAGAATCCAGGAGAAGGATTTAAGGATTGAGAATCTGGCACAGGAACTGAAGCGTTATGAGGCACAAAAGAAGCGGCTGGAGAAACGAAAGAAGGAGGAAGAACGGAAAATCCGAACCCACCGTCTGATTGAAATCGGTGCGGCTGTGGAATCGGTGCTTGGAAGATGTATTGAGCTGGAAGAAATCCCTAGAACCGAATGACTGGAACGACCAAAACAAAGCGGAAATCTGGAGAAAGCCATGGGCAGATATCTGTAACGAATATCTGTCTTTGGAGCAGCAGATTGACCACAGAAGTTACAAACGGCAGGAGCTGGATTTGGAGCCTACCATCCACGAAGGGTATCATGCCCGCAAGATGGAAAAAGCAGGCTTTGTTTCTAACCGCTATGAATACAACCGCATTGTAAGAAAGTTAAATGAGCTGAAAGCTGGATGGCTTCTTACTATGCTGGCATTACAAAAAACCATTATGGAGAGAGGAAGAATTTTATATGAACGAATTACAGGATACTTTAGAGGAAATCATGAAGATTTTCAAATATCAGGAAGGCATGCTGGACATTCTGGAGAACCAGCAGTATCAGCTGGAGCAGTTGAAATCGGTAAATTTAGAACAGCAGGAATCGCTGGAGAAATTAAATGCCGAGAACAGGAGGCTCTCAGACGAAAACCGGAATCTGACCTTACAGAATCAGAAATTAGTAACACAGAACAGGCAATTGCAGGAATTATGCAGAGAATAAAAGAGAAAGCGAGAGAACGTGATGAACGAATCAGAAAACTTATGGAACGCAGACAGTCTTTTGAAACTGTCGGAGGACTTGCAGGCGGAGAACGAGCAGTACCGATCACTGCTGGCACAAAAGGAGATTCAGATACAGACGCATTTATCCGATGTGCAAAATCTGAAATCACAGATATGCTCCATGCAATCGACGATAGCAGAACAAGGGCAAGAGATTCAGAAGCTGAACGCTCATATCGCCAGATTAGCCGAGAGCGACTTGGTATTGGTAGAGAATCAGAAACTGATAGAGGCGAACCGAAGGTTGCAGGCAGAAAACGAGAAGGCTCAAAACACCTTCAAAGAAGCCGTGACAAAGACAGAGGACGCTAAGAGAATACTTGCGCAGGCAAAGGCATTGTTTCTAATGCTGCTTTCGAGCCCGTGAAATAATCTCTGTAAATTCAACACTATAAAGGTCTTCTATGATAA
>CAMBAN010000178.1 GCA_945864145.1 uncultured Lachnospiraceae bacterium
TATGTACATACTTTTGAGTACAGTAGAGATGAGAAAGCGCCAAAATCTTTTTTGAACTTTGAAGGAGTAGACAGTTGCTTTTACGTGTGGCTCAATGGCTTTTACGTAGGATACAGCCAGGTTTCTCATATGACAAGCGAGTTTGATATTACTGATCTTCTTCAGGATGGAGCGAATACTATAGCAGTATTGGTGATGAAGTGGTGTGATGGCTCTTATCTGGAAGACCAGGACAAATTTCGTATGAGTGGCATTTTCCGGGATGTGTACATTTTGAAACGCCCAAAACAGGCAATTAGTGATTATCATATTAAAACAAGAATTGAGGATATGCTTGCAAAGGTAGAACTTGACGTGAAGTTCTATTCCCCAGTAAATGTAAAGATTTCGATTGAAGATGAAAACGGGGCAGTTGTAGCAGTAGGAAGTATTGCAGGAGAAGGAACGGCAGTGGTAGAAATTGCAAATCCAGAACTCTGGAATACAGAAAATCCATACCTGTATAAATTGATTCTTGAGACAGAAAATGAAGTAATTGTAGATCACATTGCACTAAGGAAGATAGAAATTAAAAATCAGGTCATTTATTTAAATGGACAGAAGATTAAATTTCGTGGTGTCAATCGCCATGATTCTGATCCGTTTACTGGATTTACAATCAGTGTGGAACAGATTATAACAGACCTTACATTGATGAAGCAACATAATTTTAATGCAATACGTTCCAGTCATTATCCAAATGCACCATTTTTCTATGAAATGTGTGATAAATATGGATTCATGGTAATAGATGAAGCAGATATTGAAGCTCATGGACCATTTATGCTCTATAGAAAAGAAGATACCGATTACAACCGATTCAAACGATGGAATGAGAAGATTGCTGATGATCCGGCATGGGAAGCAGCCATTGTTGACCGAGTGAAACTCATGGTGGAACGTGACAAAAACCGTTTTTGTATTGTCATGTGGTCAATGGGAAATGAGAGTGCATATGGCTGCAACTTTGAAAAAGCACTGGAATGGACAAAGAATTTTGATCCAGACCGTATCACACAATATGAGAGTGCAAGATACCGTAATTATGATGAAACATATGATTACAGCAATCTGGATGTGTACAGCCGGATGTATCCGGCACTTTCCGAGATTCAGGAATATCTGGACAAGGACGGAAGCAAACCATTTCTTTTGGTAGAGTACTGTCACAGCATGGGAAACGGACCTGGGGATTTTGAAGATTATTTCAAGATGATTCAGGATAACGATAAAATGTGCGGTGGCTTTGTCTGGGAATGGTGTGACCATGCGATTGCTCATGGCACTGCTGAGAATGGAAAGACAATCTATGCTTACGGAGGAGACCACGGCGAGACAATTCATGATGGAAATTTCTGCATGGATGGGTTAGTATATCCGGACAGAACTGTACATACAGGACTTTTAGAATACAAGAATGTATATCGCCCGGCAAGAGTTATTTCCTATAACAAAGAAAGCGGAGATTTGGTGCTTCATAACTACATGGATTTTGATGATTTAAAAGATTATGTAAAAATTTGTTATGAACTGACACAGGATGGTCTTGTAATCAGCAAAGGTAAACTTCCAGAAGTTTCAGCAGCACCACATAGTGAAGGAAAAACAAACCTGAAGGTCAACGTACCAGAAAATGGGAAATGTTATTTAAAAATTATTTACCATCTGAAAAAGAAATTGCCATTGTTGGATGGAGACCATATTCTTGGATTCGATGAAATTGAGGTAAGTAAAGAGGATACAAAATGCAAACTTGCAGAGAAATGGCTGCAAAAAACAGCAGTGGACTCTGAATTACAGGTAAGTGAAAATGATACACAGATTCATATCAAGGGGCGTGAATTTGCTTATACCATAGACAAACGTACTGCACTCTTTACAGAGATGAAATTCGCAGGGCGGGAATACTTGAACCATCCGATGGAATTAAATATTTGGAGAGCTCCAACAGATAACGATATGTACATCAAGTCTGAATGGAAGAAAGCCCACTATGATAAGGCTTACACAAGAGCCTATACGACAGAGGTTGTGCAGGGAAAACATGGTGTGAAGATTACAAGCCATGCTTCCGTTGTGGCAGAGACAGTACAGAAGATTCTTGATGTGACGATTACATGGAAAATAGAAGCTGCTGGAAAGATTGATGCAGATATTGCAGTAACAAAAGACGATGAATTCCCGGATCTTCCGAGGTTTGGTGTGAGGATGTTCCTGGATAAAAAACTTTCAGCTGTAAGATACTTTGGAATGGGACCACAGGAAAGCTATTGCGATAAGCATCAGGCTGCAAGCCATGGTCTGTACCGGGCAGATGTAGGTGATTTGCATGAGGATTATATCCGTCCACAGGAAAATGGAAGCCATTATGATTGTGAATATGTAGAGCTTAACAACAGCCGATATGGGATTGTGGTATCTGCAGAAAATACTTTTTCATTCAATGCTTCTTATTATACGCAGGAAGAACTCGAAAAGAAAACGCATAATTATGAATTGACAGAATCAGATAGTGTAGTATTTTGTGTTGACTATGCATTAAATGGTATCGGCTCTAATAGTTGTGGTCCGGTTGTATTGGATCAGTACCGATTTGATGATGTATTATTCCGGTTCCAGTTTACCCTGGTACCGTATGTGAAGGGATAATAAAGTTTCAGGTAACTCGTAAACAAACCAGATCGTTTTGTAGAGTCCGGATATACAAAATGATCAGGCAAAAGCAGAGCAAAAGAAAAATTTAGAATTAGGCATCATATTGTTAGACATCTTGAAATTCTAAGTGCAATGAATTTAAGGAGCAAAGAAATTCTATGGAAGAAAAAAAGTATTTGAAATGGTATAACAAAATTGGATATGGTTCGGGTGATATTGCAGGTAATGTAGTCTATGCATTCTTGACATCTTTTATGATGGTTTATCTGACGGACTCAGTAGGACTTGCTGCAGGTGTCGTAGGTACCCTGATTGCTGTATCAAAATTATTTGATGGTTTTACAGATATATTTTTTGGATCAATGATTGATAAAACACATAGTAAAATGGGAAAAGCAAAACCTTGGATGTTATATGGATATATTGGTTGTGCTATTACACTGGTTTGCTGCTTTGCGGTACCAGTCAGCTTGGGAACGACTGCTAAATATGCATGGTTCTTTATCTCTTATACACTGTTAAATGGTGTGTTTTATACTGCAAACAACATTGCATACTCAGCACTTACGTCACTGATCACAAAGAATAGCAAAGAACGTGTGCAGATGGGATCTTACCGTTTCATTTTTGCATTTTCAACAAGTCTGCTGATCCAGGCGGTTACAGTTGGATTTGTAGATAAATGTGGTGGAGATGCTGCAGCATGGAGAAAGGTTGCCATTATATATGCAATCATCGGTCTTGTCGTAAATACGATATCGGCATTTTCTGTTAAGGAACTTCCGGAGGAAGAACTTAACGAAGGAAAAGTAAAAGATGATAATGAAAAGTACGGAATGGTACAGGCATTCAAGCTTCTTGTTAAAAACAAATATTACATGATGATTTGCGGAACGTATATTTTACAACAGTTATATGGTGCTATGATCGGAGCCGGCATTTATTACATGACATGGGTACTGAAAAATAAGAATTTGTTCGGACAGTTTGCCTGGGCAGTAAATATTCCACTGATCATTGCCTTAATTTTTACACCAACCTTAGTTGGTAAGTGGAAAGGTATGTACAAACTGAACTTAAGAGGTTATGTTTTAGCAGTCATTGGTAGAGCACTTGTTGTTGTTGCCGGATATATAGGCAGTGTTCCGCTGATGATGGCGTTTACAGCTCTTGCAGCCTTAGGTCAGGGACCATGGCAGGGAGATATGAATGCAG
>CAMBAN010000179.1 GCA_945864145.1 uncultured Lachnospiraceae bacterium
GTGCCAATATCGGTACAAGTATTACAGGATGGATTTTGTGTCTTTCCTATATTGATGGTTCAAGCGGTATTGCCCAGCTTTTATCGACGGCAACGATTTCTGCTGTTGTTTCTATTATTGGTATTTTATTTAAAATGATATCCAAAAAGGCAGTACATAAAAATGTGGGAGATATTATGCTTGGTTTCTCCATTTTAATGGTTGGTATGCAGACGATGAGTGGAGCAGTTTCACCATTAAAGGAAAATCCACATTTTGTCAATGTGCTGACGATGTTTTCTAATCCGTTTATGGGTATTTTAGTAGGTATTTTGTTTACTGCTATTTTACAGAGTGCGTCTGCGTCTATCGGTATTTTACAGGCACTTTCCATGACAGGAGCCATCAGCTTTGCAACGGCATTTCCAATTACCATGGGTGTTGGTGTTGGTGCAGCATGTCCGGTACTTTTATCTTCTATTGGTACCAACAAAAATGGTAAAAGAACAGCACTTGTATATTTGATGAATGATTTATTTGGTATGATTTTCTGGTCAATAGCCTTCTATACAGTAAATGCTTTTGTACATTTTAAGTTTATGGATATGACAATGACCCCTGTTGCTATTGCACTTTTGAATACAGTCTTTCGTGTAGCGACTGTGATTATTTTATTCCCATTCATCAAATTTATTGAAAAGCTGGTATTCACATTGGTGAAGGACTCCGAAGAGGAAAGAGAGGATCAGGCAGACTTCGATTTATTGGAGGAGCGTTTCCTTGCATATCCGGCACTTGCCATTGGACAGAGTCATACAGCTATGAATGGCATGGTAAAGAAAGCAAGAAAAAATATTTACAGAGCTATGGGACTTTTAGATAATTTTTCTTCTGACCGCTATGCAAAGGTGCAGGAAAAGGAAAATCTGATTGATAAATATGAGGACAAGCTTGGAAGCTATCTGATGCAGCTAACAGGGCAGGCAATGACAGAGGCACAGTCAAAGCAGGTATCTGTATTTTTACGTACTATCGGTGATTTTGAACGTTTGGGTGACCATGCGGTGAATATATCAAAATCAGCAAATGAGCTTTATGAGAAAAAAATTACCTTTTCAGATGAAGCACAGTATGAATTAAATGTATTGGGCGGAGCTGTGAAAGAAATTGTAGATGTTACAGCAAAACTTTTCTGTGATAATGATATGAAGGAAGCAGAAAAAGTAGAGCCCTTACGAGAGCTTATCAGTATGACCTGCAATGAATTGAAGGCAAGACATATCACCAGACTTCGTACAGGAAAATGTGAGCTGAAGCAGGGATTTGCTTTTAATAACCTTCTAACAGATTATGCGCGTATTGCAGCACATTGTTCGAATGTAGCCATTGCATTGTTAGAGACTAGAGAAGGTGACTTTGATGTGCATGAGTATCAGAAGAGTATTCGTGAGCTGAATAATGCAGCATATAATGCTTTATATGAAGGGTATGCATATAAGTATAATATTGATAATTATAAGAAAGCAAAAAAAAATAGAGGTTAACTATTCAGAGCCATACATGAGCAAAATCGCTTCTTCGAAGCTTCCCTTTTGTTCATGTATGGCTTCTTGTCATATATAGAAAACAAATGATGGAGCTGTGATAACAGTTTATCAATAAAAATCGGAGGGATGTATCTTATCAGGATACGCCCTCCGATTTTTTATAGCTTCCGATTTTAGAAGCATTACATATAATCCTTCAATACATGATGGTCTCGTAACAGCTTTTCAATAACAGTACCTTTCACCACTTTAATCAAAGGTTTTTTCAGCGCGTTGAGAGGACCAGGAAGTTCGATTTCCAGTGGTGATTTGCCATCCATCAGTTTGACAGAGCTGTCAAGCAATTCTCTGATGTCATAAACACTGCCCCATACCTCGGGAACACCTCTATCAACTCCACATAAGCCGTAAACAGCTTCCATACCTGTTCTGACAGAATACTCTGTAGTAAAGATAGTATCTCTTGGCGTTTCGGCAAACTGACCAAGGAATGCAAAGTTGACACTACCGTCAGGAATGACATCAGGTCTGTCTCCTTTTCTTCTAGGCATGAAGAAAGCAGTAATGTAAGGCATCATAGTTGGTGTACAATTTGCGTGGTTCTTAGCTAAGTCTGGAATATCTTCTGTAGGTACGCCTAAGTGATATAACCATTCCATTGTGATTTCTTCACCGGTACATTCTTTCATTGGTTTATGAACGTAGTCACCTGGAACATCAGTAAAGAGACTGTAGACCCAAACACAAACCTGTTGTTTCGGTTGATCCTTGAACTGTCCTTGTCTGTTGATAGTCCAGCTTAACAGCCACTTAGAATCCTGGCAGCTTACAATACCACCGGTAACGACTTTTCCACTTCTTGGGTCACGCTTACAGATACGCTGGATATAAGGAATAATGGCATCATCCAAAGTAGTTATGGTTGCAGCTTCCCAATTTGTTTTGGAAGTATCTGAACAGAATTTTTCAGGATGTCCAAAATCAGGATGCTGTTTTGCGATATTTTTCCATAAATCCCAGCAACCGCTGACTCTTTGTTCGGCATCACCTACAGGAGCGTGTGTCTGGTCTCCGTAAATAGTGCCCTCAGTACAACTGCCGTTTGTAACAAATACCAAATCATTCGGTGTCAGAGAAATCGTTTGTGGAATGCCATCTACTGTACATTCAATAGCGGTAGCGGTCTTCTTTTCTCCCTCAAATTTGAAAAGGACATTTGTTACAGTAGTCTTATACTGGAATTGTACACCTGCATCCTGTAAGTATTTAATCATCGGTAAAATCAATGAGTCATATTGATTGTACTTAGTAAATTTTAATGCACTGAAGTCAGGCAGACCACCAATATGATGGATAAAACGTTGGAAGTAAAGCTTCATCTCTAACGCACTATGCCAGTTTTCGAAGGCGAACATGGTACGCCAGTAAAGCCAGAAGGTGGAATCAAACACTTCATTATCAAAGACATCTTCAATGGTCTTGTCATAGAGGTCTTCATCCTTTGTCAGGAAAAGCTTCATGATTTCCATACAGCCTTTTTGGCTTAAATTGAATTTGCCATCTGTATGGGCATCCATACCGCGATTTTTAGTGGCACGGCATTCCGAATAATTGGGATCATGCTTATTTAACCAATAGTATTCGTCTAAAACGGAGACACCGGGTGTCTCGATGGAAGGAATGCTGCGGAACAAATCCCAAAGACATTCGAAATGGTTTTCCATTTCACGACCACCCCTCATGACATAGCCTCTGTTCGGGTCATTGATACCGTCACAAGCACCACCAGGCAGATCCATAGCCTCTAAAATATGAATATGAGATCCTGGCATCTGTGCGTCTCTGACTAAAAAGCATGCTGCGGAAAGTGCAGCCAGACCACTGCCTACAATGTAAGCGGATTTTTCGTCGATACCATCCGGTTTTTCAGGTCTGGCAAAGGCTTCATAGTTACCATTTGAATAATAGATGCCTTTACTGTTTTTGTCATAACGACCTCTTTCGGTATTTCTATAAATCGCTTTTTCTTCTTCACGAATCTTTTGTCTTTGTCCTTTTTCAGCTTTTTCCTTTTTCTGCTTGGAAATAATGGCAGCAGTTCCTGCGGCAATCGTTGCTGCGGCAAGTGTTGCCTTTGTAAATCCTTTCTTACTCATGCATAAGCTCCTTTCTGTAGCGGAATAATCAGCCAATATTGGAATTGACTGACAATTATTATATAAACTAGGTATAGCATACCCAATTTTAAATCTCAAGATGTAGAAATTTATTTAATATTTTGTTTAGAAATCGTTGATATTTTGGTTATTTTTATGAATAGAAACAAAAAAATCCCTTGGGAATTTCCCAAGGGATAGTAGCGAAGGGGGGATTCGAACCC
>CAMBAN010000180.1 GCA_945864145.1 uncultured Lachnospiraceae bacterium
CCCCCCCCCCCCCCCACCCCACCACTCTTTCCCTACACGACGCTCTTCCGATCTCACATAAGGAAAGAAAGCACACAAAAAAGTAGAAAATTTTGGTTTTTCCTTCGCGTCTAAAAGTAAGATGCGAATACAGGCGGCTGTAAACAGGGTAACGCAGCCTGCGAAAATGACATCCTTCCAAATGGTAACAGAGAGTGCACCCTGATAAGGGAGCAATGCATAAAAGCATGCAACAGCTACACAAATCGAGGTTTTAAGCTTGGCAAGCTGTAAGGTGCGTACGGTGTAAGCTGCGACAAATGCCATAAAAATCATTTGAAATACAGTATAAAAAGAAATTGCTATGATAGAGTTTCCGGTGATGGTAAGTCCCAGCTTGTAGAAAACTAAAATGAGTAACGCGTGCAAAACAGAGTGCTGATTATTCAATTCCCATATACCGACTGCCTGAGCAAACTGATTGATGCTGTCAGGTGTCATGACACCCGGAAATTCATGCAAAAAGTAAGGAAGCCAGCAAAACAGGCAGGCAAAAAAAACAGCATAAGGAAGCCATACAACAGGATAGAGCATATGAGCAGGCTCAAACTCTGCTGTTTTTAGGAAAATCCACAAAAGCAGATGATAATAACATAAAAAAAGTCCTAAGGCAGTTAAAAGAAGAATACCTGTGCAGAATAAATAACTGGAGATACCTGTTGTAACCTGTTCATAAGAGACAAAAAGGGTCAGAACAGAAAACAGAATTGCCAGAATGCAGGCATGTAAATGGTCACTGCCTGCAAATTTACTTTCCAAAATAGATTTTTGAAAGGTAGCATAAATATAAGTAAACGCAAGAAACAAAACAAGGCTCAACGGGTTTGTGGTAGCCATTTCAGTCATGCGCATGATTGCAAAAACACTTAAAAAACTCTCTAAAAGTGCGGTTATAGATGTCATGTAATCGTCCTCCATTTGACTAAATGTAGAAAAAAGACCAAAAAATGTAAAATAATTGTATAGAATAACTATATGATGTTTTCAAATTTACGTCAACCAAAACTCTTCCTCAGATAATGTGGTTTGGTTGCAATTAACAGTGATTTCTGCTATAGTACAACTGTTGCAGAAATGCGAAATTACAAATTATAGATACAGCGTTACCCGCAATTGAGAAAGGCAAGGTTATCAAGCGTATGAAGTGGGAAGATAATGTCAGAAAGGTAGTTCCTTATGTAGCAGGAGAGCAGCCTAAGGAAAAAAACGTGATTAAGTTAAATACAAATGAATGTCCCTATCCGCCGGCACCTGGTGTAAATGAGGTATTGGTAAATATGGACTGCAAAGAGTTTCGTAAATATCCTGATCCGGATGTTACTGAGCTACGTGAGGTATTAGCTCATAGATATCAGGTAAACCCTGAACAGGTTTTTGTCGGAGTAGGTTCTGATGATGTATTGTCTATGGCCTTTTTGACTTATTTTAACTCTGATAAGCCGATTTTATTCCCGGATATTACGTATTCCTTTTATGATGTCTGGGCAGATTTGTACCGTATCCCATACGAAATGCAGAAGCTGGATGAGAATTTCTGTATTGTAAAGGAAGACTATTTAAAGGAAAATGGCGGTATTATTATTGCAAATCCAAATGCGCCGACAGGTCTTATGACCCCTGTATCTGTGATAGAAGAAATCATTCAGGCAAATCAGGATGTTGTTGTGATTGTGGATGAAGCATATGTGGATTTTGGTGGCGAGAGCTGCTTACCTTTATTGAAGAAATATGATAATCTCCTCGTGGTACAGACTTTTTCCAAGTCCCGTTCCATGGCCGGTATGAGAATAGGCTTTGCAATAGGTAATGAAAAGCTTATCAGCTATCTGAATGATGCAAAGTTTTCTTTCAATTCATACACAATGAATATGACGGCTATTGCAGCAGGTGTAGCTTCTGTTAAGGATGACGCTTATTTTACGGAAACGGTGGCTAAAGTAATTCAGACAAGAGAGCGTGTGAAGAAAGAGCTTCATGAATTAGGATTTGTATTTCCTGATTCTAAGACGAACTTTATTTTTGCAAAACATCAGACAGTTTCCGGTCAGGAGATTTTCGATGCATTACGTAATGAAAAAATTTACGTAAGACATTGGAATAAGCCAAGAATTGAAGATTATCTTCGTATTTCCATTGGTACTGATGAAGAGATGGATACGATGCTTGGTTTTTTAAAGAGCTACTTAGCGCAAAAACAGGGATAAAATAAGAAATACAGAAAGGATTTTTCTATGAAGGAATTTATTGTTAACATTTTAAAGGGAATGGTCATTGGACTTTCTAACGTCATTCCCGGAGTCAGCGGTGGAACCATGATGGTTTCCATGGGTATTTATGACAGACTGATTATGCTGCTTACCCATTTTATCAAGAAATTTAAAGAAGCGGTTGCTTTACTTTTACCGATTGGTATTGGAATGATTTTAGCGATTGCCTTATTTTCCAAGCTGTTTTCGGAAGTACTGTTTCCAAACTATCCGTTTCAGACAAATTTATTCTTTATTGGTCTGATTATCGGTGGCTTGCCTGTTATCTTTAAAAAAGTAAAGGGTAAGAAAATCAGTGTATCTTCTGTTTTGGCATTTGCGATTTTCTTTGTAGTTGTTGTTGGCTTTGCTCTTTTAGGAGAGGGCTCTGACAAAGGAGCTGAGGTTTCTTTAAGCTTTGGAAATATTGTGAAATTATTTGTTGCCGGTATCGTTGCAGCAGCAACTATGGTTATCCCTGGTATCAGTGGTTCCATGATTATGATGCTTATGGGATACTATCAGACGATTATTGATACGATTAATGCGTTTTTAAATGCATTGGCTTCTTTTGACATTACAGCAATGTTAGCCTGCTGTGTGATATTGGTACCATTTGGTATTGGCGTAGTAGTAGGTGTTGTAGCAGTGGCAAAGTTTGTTGAGTTTGTGTTCACAAAGTTCAGTCACATTGCCTACTGGGCTATCATTGGTTTAATTGTGGCTTCTCCATTTGCTATCATTATTATGATGGGAAGTGTTTCTATTGGTGTCGTTGAGGTTATTACAGGCATTGTTATGCTTGCAGTTGGATTTTTCATTGCATTAAAGCTTGGTGGTGAGTAAAGCATGGAGCAGTATACAGATTTTGCCAGTGTTTATGACGAGTTCATGGATGAAACTCCATATGAACAGTGGTGTGAGAATGTGTTACATGTATTAAAAGAATTTTCCATAGAGGATGGACTTATTTTGGAGCTTGGTTGTGGTACGGGAAGCATGACCGAGCTTCTTGCCGCAAAGGGCTATGATATGATTGGCGTAGACTATTCTGAGGATATGTTGAATATTGCGCAGAATAAGAAAATAGCGTCCGGGCATGATATCTTGTATCTCAATCAGGATATGAGAGAGTTCGAGCTTTATGGAACGGTCAGAGCGGTTATCAGTATTTGTGACTCAGTAAATTATTTATTAGAGGATGAGGATTTGATTACCTGCTTTAAACTCGTCAATAATTACTTAGACCCTAAGGGTATTTTCTTCTTTGATTTTAACACAGATTATAAATATGAAACGGTTATTGGAGATTCTGTGATTGCAGAAAACCGGGAGGACTGTAGTTTTATCTGGGAAAATTTTTATGATGTGGAAGAAAAGATAAATGAATATGATTTGACCATTTTTGTAAAGGAAGAAACAGGAAACGGTGAGGACATGTTTCGTCGCTTTCAGGAGACACATTTACAGCGCGGGTATACATTGGCAGAAATGAAGCGTTTTTTGGAAAGTGCGGGAATGGAGTTTATCAGAGCCATGGATGCAGATACGTTAGGAGAAGTAACAGAGACAAGTGAACGTATTTACTGCATTGCACGAGAAAA
>CAMBAN010000181.1 GCA_945864145.1 uncultured Lachnospiraceae bacterium
TATGCCGTCAGCGTTACAGCTGACCTTTAGCAATTTGCCTGTGGGCTACTCCTGCTCGAGTTCCTTTCCCACCTTTATTCAAGAATGCCTCAGCATTCTTGTGGCGAAACGCACACCGTGTGTAACACGGTAATTTCCTTGTGCGTTTCTGCCATCCGCCGGAGGCTTCTTTATGCGAATAAAGAAGTGTCTTCCCTCGCTCCTCCTGACTTCCTAGTTCTCCTCGCAAGGTCTGTTGACATAAGATACAGCTCATGAATCCGTTTCCGGATTGTTTATCAAGGTTCAAAATGCAAAAAGATTTGGTAGAACATTTGTTCTTTTTGTGTTATAATGTTCCTGTAGCCAAGCCATTTCTCTCATGGCTTCTAGTGGCTACGTTTTCATGGGTTAATGATACGAAATTTTATTCTGGAATTATCATTGACGGAAATTTGACCGGAAGATGACGAAAAAGATAGGAAGTGAAAAATTGCAGAACCGCATTACCTTCTCCAATGTGATTGGAGTGTTACTGGAAAATAAAAAGAAAACCTATGCACAGTACCGGATGATTGAAGATATCTTCTATGACTGCCTGTGCAACATGGATCTATTTGAAAAAGAGGATTTTGAGAAAAATGTGACCTACAGCAGATGGTGTACCGGAGAACGCCCGATACCCAAGGAAATACTGTCCTTTTATGACAATGCCGGATTTGACGGCATTCAGGATAATATTCAGGATAATGTAATTCCAAACCTTATCAATGTGACTGCCACAAGAAAACTTCTTTTAGAATTGGTTATGGACAGTGTGGATGTAATTGGTACAAAAAAGGCTGATGAATTTGCCCAGATTACAAATGATGCCGAGTTTATTACTGCTCTCGTCTACTACGCTATATTAAATGACCATAACAGCAGACACACCCTGTCATCTCCTGATTTGTCGGATATTCTGCTGAGTAACAAGCTTCCTTCTGTAAACCGCTATTTCATTGGAAGAAAAGAAGAATTAAAGGTCGTTAGCAAAGCTTTGCAGGAAAACAATCTTGTATTTATCACCGGCACTGCCGGTATGGGTAAAAGTGAACTGGCAAAGACCTTTGCCAAGAAGAGCGAAAAGAAATACACCAATATCATACATCTGTTTTATGGTGGTGACTTGAAGAAATGTGTTGCTTACATGGAATTTAGCGATGATACCGCTGATATGAATGAAGAAATGCTTTTTGACAGGCATATGAGAATATTAAAAAAGCTCCACTCTGACAGTCTCATTATCATTGATAACTTCAATGTCCTGCCGAAAGAGGATGCTTTCTTCAAAGAATTTATAAAATTGAACTGCAAGATACTGGTCACCAGTAGGTGTAATATTTCACAATACAAGACGGTAAAGATTTCTGAAATGGACGCAGATACAGAGCTTGTAGAACTGTTTTATAAGCATTGCCCTTCTGCAAAGAATTCTGAAGATGTAGTAAAGGACATTATCCAGAAGGTGGGCTGTCACACCCTTACTGTATGCCTGTCTGCATTATCCCTGACAGCCAGCGGCATGGAACCGGAAGAACTGCTTGCTGAACTGAGAACCTGTGGGCTGAATATCGCCTCTGGGGAAGATGTGGAACTGTATAAGGATAGTGATTTCACTGACGGACTGATGATTGAACATTTACGAAGGCTCCTACAACTTGGCAAATTATCCAATCAGCAATTGGATATTCTTCGCAATCTGTCTCTGCTACCGGTTGCCGGCATATTAAAGAATAGCTTCAAGAACTGGATGAGACTTGATAACCTTGCGGATGTAAACCACCTTATCAAGTACGGATTTATTAACGAAGATACAGATAACAAGAAAATCAGCCTGCATCCACTGTTACAGGAAGTAATTGCCATTGAGACCATGCCAACGGTTACTGCCTGTCAGACTCTGCTTAATAGCCTCCACCTTATCTGCCTGACACATGGCTTGGAACTTCGCAGACCGGAAAATATCATTGCTGCCCTTATCAGTGTATCGGAGCGTATTATTGTAGACGATGGCGCATATTTCCTGTTGTTCTTACAGGATATGTTCCCTTATCTGGACAAATATCTTGTATCAGATTACTTGCCGAAACTAACTGATAGAATCAGCTACCTTATGGAAGAATACAAACTGGAGTCTCCATGTGATAGGGCATTGCTACTGGATTATAAGGCAGAGTGTTTTCTGTTGAAAAAGGATTACGGAAATGCTGCTAAGAAGCGTGAAAAGGCAGTCAGTATCTTAGAAAAGTTTCATAACAAGAATACAGATATACGAACTGCAAACCTGCTATCCAATCTGTACAACAACCTTTCCAACACTTATCTGCTGATGAAGCGTGGAAATGAGGCAGCCAATGCACTCCGTACAACCTTTGATATCCGTATGGAATATACACGCTTGGGACTAACCGAATCCCATGATTCCCTGCAACAGATGATGAACCTTATCAATATACTGTTGCTGGCAAAGGATGTGGACAATGCCAAGATTGTACTGAAACAATATGAAACATTAGTGCTTGAGCATATGTCAGATACCTCTCTTGATTATGGTATATGCAAGCTGAGCAAAGGCATCATTGATATGATGGAAGGAAAGCCGGAATCGGCGGAAATGAATTTGCTTGGAGCAGAAAGCATTATTGGAAATGCTATGGGTACATCTGTACGCACGGTGGAAGAAGCCGGAGAAGGCGATTGAGTATAGGGATAAGTTTCTTGGGGTAAAACAATCAGTTTTAAAACAATTAGAATAATATTAATTTGTGACGCATAAACTACTTCCACCACTAAAAATCCATTTGACAGTTTTTGCTTTCAATGGTATATTATCTTTAGTGGTTGCGCTGCGGAAACTTGCGATGCCCGCAGCCGGTGGAGTTCCATGTGTGGGCTCCACTTTTTTTATGCCACAAAACAAAGGAGGATTCAGAGATGGCTAACAAAACATTTCTCACATATGATGAGCAAATAGAAAAACTGGAAAAAGAAAAACAGCTTGTTATTTCTGATCCTGAATTTGCCAAAATAACATTACAAAAACTAAGCTATTTTTCATTAATTGGCGGATATAAAGATTTATTTAAGCATAAGCCATCAGGGAATTACCTACATGGTGTCACCTTTGAAGAAATTACCGCCTTTTATTACTTTGATGAAGAATTGAGAACGCTCTTTCTTAAATACATATTACATGTGGAAAGACAGCTAAAATCCATGTTGTCATATTACTTCTGTGAAAAATATGGTGAACAGCAAACAGCATATTTAACCGCTGGAAATTATAACTATACACGCAAAAATTCCAACAAAATAAATCGCCTGATTACAACCTTAAGCCAAACTATTGCCTTACCCAGCAACTATAGTTATATTACACATCACGCAAGAGTATATGGTAATGTACCTTTATGGGTAGCAACCAATGCACTTACATTTGGACAGATTTCAAAAATGTATCAATATTCAACTTCTGATATCCGCACTAAGGTCAGTCTTAATTTCGCCAACATGTCAGAGGTTCAGTTACATCAGCTCATTCGTATTCTTGCAAGCTGTAGAAATGTATGTGCCCATAACGAAAGGCTTTATTCCTTCCAGGTAAATGAAGCAATCCCTGATATGGTTTTACATAGTAAATTGCAGTTACCACAGAAAAAGGGGCAATATACTATCGGCAAGAAAGACCTGTTTGCAGTAGTAATAGCTCTACGTTATCTCATAGATAATCAAGAATTTAAGCTGTTTAAAACAGAGCTCAAGCGATTGATTAATTCTGTTCTCAAAAACTGCCCTCATATCAGTCAGGAATTGCTATTTTC
>CAMBAN010000182.1 GCA_945864145.1 uncultured Lachnospiraceae bacterium
ACATAATAATTCTTCTTTCTATTATCTTTTTTGTTTGTCTATGTAACTATCTATTCCACTCACTCCAAGTTTTTCAACAAAGAAAGTTTTCGGAATATAATAGCCCAATACTTCATCCTTTTTTATTCCAAGATGTATAACTGCATTTTCCTCCTTGCCCCTTATAATTACATATTTTCTTTTTAGGAACTGAATATTTTACAATTGATTCAATTCCCAACAAATGGATTTAAAAATTTTCTATAGTAATCCTGCAAAACATTAAGGTCAATATCGTTAATTTTAGGTTTTATTGAAAGTCCACACAGTTCTTCTGCTCTAAACAAATCAATCTCCTTTTATGAAAAAAGACTCTGAATCGCTTCAGAGCCTCTTCACACAACTTTATTTTCATTCTTATTAAGTCAAGCAATTTAGTATTCATTTTTTTTAATTTTGATTTTCTTAATCAGAGCCAGTGGCAGGAAAAAGGAGTGAATGGTAATCTGTTATTCTCCAAGTGCAACCTTGCACACCTTCTTAAAGCACGCAATTCCATACCTGATGAAATTTTTCATTCCATCCTGCTTTAGCTTTGCCACATAATCTTTTTCTTTGATCTGCTTCAAAGCCTCTTCACATGCCGCATCAAGATCCCCGTTCTCAGCATACTTGAGCTCGATTACGATTCCGGTTCTGTTTGTCGGAACCTCCACTAAGATGTCACTATAGCCTGTTCCAGACTCTGCATTTGACTTTATAAGCCAGCTTGACTTGTAACCTAAAAGTCCGAGCAAAATTCCATGATAGAAGTTTTCTTTCTTCTCCTTTGCAACCGCTGTATCCCTTATGCTGATTGTGTTCCAGAGGTAATCACCAAATATCTTCTCAATTTTTTCCACGTCCCTATTTACAAATGCATTGCAGAGCTTATCAAGCGTCTCTCCGTCATTTCTCGTCACATCAGAAAACCACTCTCTGATTTTTTTAACAAAAAGATTTCTAACCTCCCTGTTTGGAATCACAAGACGGTATTTTCCACTTTCCGTGCGGCCCTTATGTGTCAGATATCCCGTTGTAAAAAGTACACTCCATAGATTTTCTATACTTTTATCAATCTCATCATAAGTAAGTTCCGGTGCTACATCCTTTTCAATGCTCTCCCCTGCAATCAGACGTTCTATCTCATTTTTTGTGGAAACGTCCGCTTTATCTATAAGCCTTCGGACTATAGCATTGCCGCTCGAATTCGACCAGAAATCCTGTGGTTCGGCGGTCTGGTCATACTTTAGCTGATCCACATAGTTTATGACATCCCACGGACAATATATATCAGCCTTGCCAAAATGATACCCATCATACCATTCCTTTGTCTCCTCAAAATGCGATGCCAGACCATAATCTTCCAAAATTTTCTTTACTTCATAATCTGTAAAGCCGAACTGTTCATCAAATCTTGAATCAAGGATGGACAACACTTTAAAATTATTAAGCCCCGTGAAAATACTCTCTTTTGTAATGTGCAGGCAACCGGTCAGAACAGCAAATGCCAGACTGTCATTGGTCTTTAATGCCATTCCAAAAAGACCAATGATTAGTGAGACCATCTCCTGGTAATAGCCATTCTCAAATGCCTTATCCAGGGGTACATCGTACTCGTCTATAAGAATTACAGCTTTTTGCCCAAAATGCCTGCATAATAAATATGACAATATCTGGATACTTGAACCCAAAATATCCTCATCCATAGAAAACTTTCCATTTTGCATCCCGGTAATTGCTTTATATTGCAGCTTTTCATCGTCAGAAAGGTTGTCACTTTCCAAAAGGAAATCAAAACGCTGTGCTTCCCTTCCTATCAATTCCGTAATACGGTACTTTGCTGCTTCAAAATTCAATCCCTCCACGCTCTTGAGGGATAGAAAAATAACCGGGTATTTTCCCATATATTCGTCACAAAGTGCTTCGTTTTCTGCAATATATAAGCCTTCAAACAATGACACATCCGCACCTGTTTCAAGGAAAGCTTTCAGCATACTCATGTTTAATGTCTTTCCAAAGCGACGTGGACGCGTAAACAATATCACCTTTCCTCCAGTTGCCATCAATTGCTCTATAAGCTTTGTCTTATCCACATAATAAAAGCCAAGCCTCCGAATTTCTTCAAAATTTTCAATTCCTACAGGTAATTTCAGAGTACTTACCATATGAATCTCCCAAAAATATAATCCGCCATACTATGGCTATAGTATAGCGGACTTTGAGCCCAATTACAATTCAGCTATTTGTTTTCATCTACTCTGGGACATATGGAGGAAAAGCTGCTATATATATCCCGCAGTGCAAATGTAATGGGACATATGGAGAATTTCTTTACTGTTATGTCCTGTCAACGCAATCTAATGGGACATATAGAGAATTTCTTTACTGTTATGTCCTATCAACGCAATCTAATTGGACATAACATAAGACTTTTTCTCTATATGTCCCTGTAATTACTGAAAGCAGGACATAATAAATAACTTTTTCTGCATATGTCCCTGCGGCTCCATACTACGGGACTTTTAACGAGACTTTTCTTCTATATGTCCCTGCGGCTCCATACTACGGGACTTTTAACGGACCTTTCACCCATATGTCCCAACGCTCCAGACAAATGACACTGGAGGGATTCGAACCCTCAACTTCGGTTTTGCAAACCTATGCCCTACCGGCGGCCACAGCGTCAGAAATTTAAATCAAATCTACAGGTACAAAACAAGAGATACCCCTGTAGGTTCAAATACAATCATCACTCCATCGGACTGCGATTGATCATCAAATAAAAGCGGGCATTTCCATATAAATTCAGATACAGTAATCGCTCCATCCACCCTCATCGGCGGCCGTGCAGCTATTGCGAATCATAAGTTTTCCTTCCAGTTCCGTACGCACAACACTTTTATGTCCACCGCGCATACGGTCGATCAACAGGTATAACGCAAATTTTCCCATCTCTTCTTTTGGAAGTGCCACCGTAGTCAGCATCGGGCGGGTATACTGTGCCTCCTCGATATCATCACTTGCTATGATGGAAGGAACATAGTAGCGGTTTTTGTTGGTGCCAAGATATTTTAACATCCCGATGGCAGTAATATCATTTGCGCAGTAAATTCCCGTCGGGCGGTCCTCCGACTGCAGAAATTTCTGCATAGCCTCGTACCCTTCCGCCTCGGTCTGCCCCGTCTGCATAATATACGCTGCCTCCGGCTCCATATCATGTTTATGTAACGCTTCCAGATATCCACGATAACGCGCCTCATTGTAGCAGTCACCCACATACCCAATGTTGCGGTGCCCCAGCGAAATCAGATACTCCACCGCCATCATGGCAACCTTCTGCCCGTCACAGAGCACCTCGTCCACCTCATAATTGGTGGAATTCCGATTCACTGAAACAACACTTTTGTACTTCTGATTCAGCTTCTTTAATGCCTCTTTATTGCACTTTCCGATAATAATCAGACCATCACATTTCTGATCCGTTTCCTCATACATTTCATCAATGATCTGGTCGAGATTCTCACGCCGGCATTTTTTGTCACTGGAAAAAAGCGGCATATACCATACCTTGGTCAGGATTGCAATCTGTTTATGGATCTCACTCTCAATCACCCGCAACAGTTCATTAAAAAACGGATCTGTTGTTGCTTTCTCCATTCGGGTCATGAGCACTCCGATATAGTAAACCTTTTTTCCGGTGTTCTGTATCCCCATTTTCAGATTACGGGCAGCTGTGTTCGGCGTATAATTGAGTGCAATTGCCGCTTTCCAGATCCGGTCACGCACTTCCGGAGAAGAGCATTTGTAA
>CAMBAN010000183.1 GCA_945864145.1 uncultured Lachnospiraceae bacterium
CACACCCTCAATCAGATACTCTTCCCGTTCCATAATCCTTCCTTTTTCATCGAGAATCGGTTTGTTTGTGTATTCATCAAACTGACAGGTTAGATATTCTACAGCAGATGAATAATAACGGTTCTTAACCGGAATATGCTTTAATATAGCCACTTAATCACCCACTTTCTTTGCCGCTTGCTGTACTTTTTGTTTTCTTTTGATATTTCTTGCCACAGGCTACATCCTCAAGTGCCGGTAAAATCCTAAACTTCAAATTCAAAAGCTCCCTGCAAGCCTCTCTAACTTCGCCTCTAAGACTATCCGATATAAATCCCTGGTTGAAACACCTTGCAATCTGGTTCAAATTTGAACCAATCTTTCCAAGCTGCATAGAATATTCCTGTAAAAGTGTA
The DNA here is from genome assembly GCA_945864145.1 of uncultured Lachnospiraceae bacterium. Lineage (GTDB taxonomy): Bacteria > Bacillota > Clostridia > Lachnospirales > Lachnospiraceae > COE1. The sequence goes on from CAMBAN010000183.1 coordinate 396, forward strand.
GTATCTCCATAACACGGAAGACGTCTTCCAAGAGCACTTCTCCTGATAAACTCCGATGTGGTAAGACCTGTCTTTCTTGCCTTTTGTTCAATGATTGCCTTATCCTTTTTGGATATACGCATCTCGATACGTGTCATTGCTTCATTCTTTTTATCTGTATCTTTTACCATAGTGTTCAATTCTCCTTCCATTGATGATGCAGAAATTAAAGTCATTTCACTTTATCTGCTTGGTTAACAGTTACAATTTTTATTAATGCCGGATACGGCAATATTTTTCGCCGTCGCTGTTGCTCCTCCCTCCGGTTATACGCTCGCTCCCCTATGGTCACTCACGAATAACTCGCTTCGCTCGTGATACACTCCACTGCGTTTCGTGGATATCGTAAACCAAGAAATGTTCCTGCACCACAAAACAGGCTATTCGCCAGTGGTGCATATGGGGAAATTTGTTAAACACTTTGTCTTACAGAAATCATCTATATTCCATTTCCTATTGAAATCTTCCAATAGCCATTGCATCTTTTTACACAAGAACTCGATTATTCCCTGATGCAAGCCGACTAAAGCCGGCGAGTGCTCCATTAAAGTCGCAATTAGTAGAGCAAGTTCCGCCCTGTGTGTACACAGGGCAGGACTTGTTGGGGATTGCATCCCCAAGCCCCATCCATCCCCGCCTGTGAGCAAAAAAATCCAGCTTTTTTAAGCCGGATTTTTCACTCTTCGGCTTGACACTCCACGTAAGACATTTCATCCAACTCAAATTGTTCCAATAAAAAACTGCCTTACATTTTGGTTGACAATGAACCTTTTTGTAAGACAGTCTGGCTAACACCTTTATAAGTTTTTCTCTTATTTTTTTGATTAATCCTCATCATCAAACAAACTTCCTAGAGCATTTCTTGTATCATCATCCATAGATTTACAATTATCCGCCTCAAGGTCTTTAACCTCAGCAGCTTGTGTTTTTTCCGCCGTACAACTACTTATGGAATCTAATGCAGCTACAGACGAATATAATTGTTGTGGATATGCCACCTGTAACGGATTCTGAGTTTGTCCAATCATTGCAAGAGAACCGGCAAACATTTGATTTACCATAGATTGCATCACTTCTTTTACAGTATCCGAAAATATTTCATTTTCTTTTGATATCGCCTTCTGAATTTCATATTGCATTTTCTGATAATAGTCCGCTTCTTTATTACCATGAATGACAGATAGCAATGCTGATTTGACGAGGGCAGTTTGCCCACCCTCCTCAGCTGCATTTGCATCTAACCATTCCATAATTTCTCTATCCTCTGCATGTTTCGGATTCAAACGAAAGGTGATAGAATTTTTCATAGTGCCTCCTATCCGATATTATCTGCTAGATAACGATACCCAATTGCATTTGCTTTCACATCTGTAACATATTGAATATTCATACCCTTAGTTCTTCCGAACTTTTTCATCACGCTGGCACCACCGCCCACATAAATGATGTTTTCATGCTTCAAATCCACCTTGATTTCCCTAAGCTTTGCTTCAACATTATCAGCATATTCCTGCAAGCCTTTTTCGATAATTGGGATAAACTCATCATTTACACTGGTAATATTCCCTTTAATATAATCTGTAATATCTTCTTCAGGAATTTCACAATGCACTTTTGGGAGCCCCTCCTTTTTAATTCGTTCAAATGCTGTGATAAGTCCCACTTCATAGGTGTAGGCATCCTTATCCATCGGTACCTTATCCTTTACACTCAGAACATCCATTGTCCATGAACCTAAATCCACACATCGAAGTCTGTTCATATCTCCCATACGATTTGCAATCGCCGCATAACACTGAGCATAGATTTTCACCTTATCCAGATAAAAACAATAATGCACACCCTGAAAGGTAAAGGAAAGCTGTTCCTTGTGCCATAGATATTCACGAAATGCCTTTCTCTCTGCACCAAACATTGTAAGCGGTACACCGGCATATAGTTCAACATGCGTTGTCTTTTCAATCCTCTGATAACTAAGCTCCTTTGCAATTCCTGCAAGCGTCAGAAGAAAATAATTATCGTTTTCTGTCTTAGTTGCCTGTTTTCCCATTCTACCCTGACCGATAATATATTTCCTGCCACGATACTCTAATAATCCATTATTAGTAAGCGGCGTATAATCTACCGGTGTAACAAGATTCTCCATAAAAATGTGTTCTCCTTTAATAGAGCTCCATCCATGGTCTAATGCTATTTTAACCGGCGTGCTTACATCCATATGCTCTCCTTGCATAATAAGTCCATCAACTGCGTAGTAGTTTGTATTTCTTCCTTCTGTCATAATTGCCTCTCTTTCCTTGAATAAATATTCAATATTTTAATGAAACTGATTTACAATTTCAGCTAAAATTATCTCTTCTGCCATCATTCTGGCTTGTTCTCTAAGCTTCCACATTTCCATTGTAGAATCTGAATGCTCCACTTTACCTTTTAGATATTTATCTGTAATCTCATCAAGAATCCTATATGCTTCTTCGTTTACTTCTGCAGCTTTCTCTCCTAATCTGCAACATCTTTTTAGGCTGGCATATCTCTGAGGATATTCTGATTTCATATATTCCATCCAAAAAAGTCCATACTTTCCCACATCGACATGCTCTTCTTCCATAGAAATTAGTGGATAGAAGATTCCATCTCTTTCTTCATACTGCCCACCCATTCTTTCAAACATTGATACTTCCTCTGTGGTTTGCAAATTGCCAGACTCCACGGTATCTGCTATAATTGTCTTGTTATACATATGGGAAGGTTGCTCACCGGCTACGCCAATAGCCGGAATCCGAGCAGCCTTTTCTTTTTGCTTATCCGTCATACTCATTTACCATTCCGTTCATAATTTTTGCCACCATTTCCACCACAATCAAAAGCTCCTCATTATCATCGCTGACGGATTCCAGACGTTTGAGTTCCTCATATATCTGTGTCATTTGATTCTTCAATGCCTTGAATACCTTCGGATTTCCCTGAACAACTACCTCACGATTTAATAATCTTCGCAGGATATAATCCTGCTTTGCAAGTCCAGATAATTCCACTAAATCATCTAACAACTTTGCTTCCTCCTCGGATACTCTGAACCCAACATTACGATTTCTCCATCTGCCTTTAGCATCTAAACTTTTCTCCATATTGTTACGCCTCCTTCGTCATTCTCTCAATTTCCAGTTTCTCAGCCATCTCATTTTGCACAGTCGGAAATAAATGTGCATAGCGATAAGTAATTTTCTCTGTTTCATGCCCCACACGCTTCCCTATAGCTAATGCACTAAATCCCATATTGATAAGAAGAGAGACATGTGTATCATGTTCTAAAGGATAATTCTAGGACACACAACAATTTACCAAT
>CAMBAN010000184.1 GCA_945864145.1 uncultured Lachnospiraceae bacterium
TACTAATATCAGTAAAGAGATACTCCTTCAATCCTCTTTACAACCCTTATATATTAATTATTTATACTCCCCTTAACGAAAAGCGGTCACATATGTGACCGCTTTTCACGTTGTTCTTTTCACTGCAAAATAAAAAGATACTTACCAGTATCTTTTTACCAATCGATATACACATACGACCATGGCAACTACCAATAAAAATGGTGCCAAATAGGAAATCACACAAAAAGCAAGTCCAATGAATAATGCCATGACCAAAACGCACAAAATGCCACCAAGCCATCCCGGTATGTGAAAAGTTTTACCTGTCGGCGCCGTTGTATGCTCTTCATGAGAAGTATTTCTTCCTCGATAGGAGTCCTTATCCTCGTAATTTTCTGTTACTGTAAATTTTTCACGTTCTATAATTGTTTTTGCAAGCAGTCTTGGATTTCCCAACGAAGTCAAAACTTCTTCTTCACTATATCCCTGCTTCATCTGTTTCTGAATATACTGTTGATAAAACAATACATTCTCCTGTATTGTTGTGTCTGACACTTCTCCTGCAAGTGCCTCCCGGAAGCTAAGTAAAAATTCCTCACTTCTCATAAACAAAACTCCTTACTTATCCATTCCTCTACCGTCCGTCAGGCGTTTGAGGTAAACCTCAGGGGCTTTTTTCATTTCTATCATGTCACGAAATGCATGCAATACCATACGCTCTTTATTGCAAACCGACGTATTTTTACCGGTATCGCCGATAATATTATATCGGTTCATTTGCCAAACATACAAGTCTATCAAGCTATAATTGCAGCACTTGACCTTTTCTTCCAGATAATGATGCTCCAGATAAAAAACTAATTCATCCATCAAATCGGGATTGACTAATAAATCCTCCCACAATGCTTCACACCATTCCTGCGTTTCCTCTGCAAGCTTTCCTAACTCCATAAGTGCCTCATATGTTTTCACTATTCTGGTATCAAACAATATCCCAGCCATGATTTTTGCCTCCATCATAAAATACTTTATGAATATATAATACTCTATCATACCTGCTCTTTATCGTAAATTGTACAACTTCTTATTTATGAAAAATTTTAGGAATTGGTCATTGCAATTTTATTTTCTGACTATTTAATATAGTTTTCAGTAACTTATTTTTGAGCCAAGTTATGATTTTTATTCCCTGTTTTCACAGCTAAATTTCGTCGGAATTGATAACTTTTTTATGTCACCCAACCTATCCACAATCAAATTCGGTTCATTTTGTTGAGAAAACCACAATTTCCACATAGTTATCCACATTTTCTCTTTTTTGTCGAATTTGCACATTTTTAGGTGTTTCTCTACAAATAACGGGCGTTTTTGTGATATTTCACCCGTTATTTTATCATTTTTCATTTTAAAATAGTCTGATTTTATCCACTTAAAGCCATTCATTCCAAAACTTTTCCACTTTTTTTGAAATATCATTTACAGAAACGGTTTCATAAGCCGTCCATTCGCGCGGAAACATCTTTTTATAGGAAAAATCGAGAAATCTTTCATCCAATAGTGCAATAATTCCAATATCTTCTGCTGTACGTATCACACGTCCGGCTGCTTGAAGTACCTTATTCATTCCAGGATAACGATATGCATAATCAAATCCATTTTCCCCATTCCTGTCAAAATAGTTTTTTAAAAGCTCTCTTTCGCAGCCTACCTGTGGAATTCCTGTACCTACAATGATTGTTCCTATCAGGCTGTCCTCTTTCAAATCAATTCCTTCTGAAAAGATACCACCCATTACGCAAAAGCCAAGTAAAAGCTTTTCCTCCTCTTCTTCAATGGGGAAATCCACAAACTGCTCCAATTTGCAGGCTTCATTTCCTTGAAAACGCTTTAGGAATTCTTCTCGCATAGTCTCACTCATATATTCTTCCTGGATGATGCACTCCATATAGCTTTCCTCGTAATAGAGCTCATAAAAGCAGTGGTATACCTCTTCTAAAAAAGCATGAGATGGAAAAAATATCATATAATTACCATATCTTTGTTTTGTCACTTCATAGATATAGCGAGCGATTTTTCGATACTCATCCTCACTTCTTCTGGTATATTTGCTGGTTACATCATTGGCAATCAGCAGGGCTCTTTTATCCTCAGAAAAGGTAGATTGTGCATAAACCTCGTAATCCTGTGGTTCTCCACCCAACAGCTTCTTATAATATTGAATAGGCAATAATGTTGCAGAAAAAAGAATGGTACTTCTTCCCTTTTCCATACATGCCTGCAAATTGCTGGACGGGTCCATGCAAAACAGCTTGAGCATAAAATCTCCGTCACTCATAAGCTGTGTATATACCACATACTTTTCGTCCATAATTTCATAGATATTTAGAAAATGAGATACCTGAAAGTAGAAATCTAACACAACCTCTCTGTCTGTAAAGTCCTCATGTTCTTCTAAAAACTCATCCAAGGAAGCATGTGCTCTGGTCAGTGCCATCACGAAAGGTGCAATGAGTTCTTCTTCTCGATAGCTTTCACATCGTTTTTTCATAGTAAGCAATTCCTTGTTGCACTTTTCAAGTTGTTTCTCTAATTTAGGGTTGATTGCTTTTACCAGATTTTTTACTTTCAAAAAGTCCTCTTTCATTAAAACAGCGCTATACATTTCTCTGCCACGCTCTAAAAGATTATGACTTTCATCTACCAGAAATGTATAATCTCTTTTTGGCATTCCATCAGCAAAAAAGCGTTTCAAATATACGTTGGGGTCAAACACATAATTGTAATCGCATATCACCACATCAGAGAAAAGACTCATATCCAGACTCATCTCAAAGGGGCAGACCATATGCTTTTGTGCATACTCTGTAACCTTTTCTCTGGAAAAGTGATTTTCACTCTGTAAAAGGTCATACATGGCATCATTGATGCGGTCAAAATGTCCTTTGGCATAAGGACACTGCTCAGGATTACAAACCGCTTCCTCCAGAGGACAAATTTTATCCTTGGCTGTCAAGGTTACAGACTTCATCTGTAGTCCCTTTCTTTCCAATAATTCAAAGCATTCTTCTGCAACTGTTCTTGTAATCGTTTTTGCAGTCAGGTAAAAGATTTTTTCTGTTAATCCCTCTCCCATGGATTTTACTGCCGGAAATACGGTAGATATCGTTTTACCCACACCTGTTGGTGCTTCCAAAAACAGTTTTCTCTGATGATATATCGTGCGGTACACATAAGTAACAAGCTCTTTTTGTCCTTCGCGATAAGGAAAAGGAAAAGAAAGCTCTTTGACAGAGTCTGTGCGTGTCTTTTTCCATTGGTATTCAAAATCTGCCCATTTCCTGTACTCTGCCATCATGTCTTCAAACCAGCTTTGCAGCTCCAAAAAAGTCACGTTTTCATGAAAGTATTTGATTTCTTCCGTATCCATATTGCAATAGGTCATGCGTATTCCCATTGTCATAGTCTGATGGGATACCGCATAAAAATAGGCATAGCATTTCGCCTGTGCCAAATGTACTCCCACAGGTTCATGAATCCGTTTTAAGTCCTTATAGGTTCCTTTTATTTCATCAATTGTCACTTGCTCTTTATGCTCTATGATTCCATCTGCTCTACCTTCAATGACAACCTCATAATCCTCTGTTTTCCAGGTATAGCTCAAAGGCACTTCTGCATGATACTCACTTCCCATTCTGTTCTGTATCATGCGGTGTATTCTGCCTCCTTCTTGCATAGCGCGATCCGCACCACCTATTCTTCGATTGTCGATAT
>CAMBAN010000185.1 GCA_945864145.1 uncultured Lachnospiraceae bacterium
GTTGTTTTCAATGACATTAAGCAGGAATTAGTTGATCGCGGTTTAGAAGAATATAAAAAGCTTGGTATCGAAGTATATGGAGCAGTATGTGACGTTACAAATGAAGAGCAGGTTCAGAAGTTTGTTGCTGATGTAAAAGAAAAGGTTGGTTCAATTGATATCCTTGTTAATAATGCAGGAATTATCAAAAGAATCCCAATGCATGAAATGACAGCAGCAGAGTGGAATGCAGTTATCAATGTTGACCTTACTGGTCCATTCCTTTGCGCTAAGGCTGTTCTTCCGGATATGATGGAGAAAAAGAGCGGAAAGATTATTAATGCTTGTTCCATGATGTCAGAGTTTGGTCGTGAGACAGTATCTGCATATGCAGCTGCCAAGGGTGGATTAAAGATGCTCACAAGAAATATCTGTTCAGAATATGGTCAGTACAATATTCAGTGTAATGCTATTGGACCAGGATACATTGCTACACCTCAGACAGCACCTCTTCGTGCTAAGCAGGCAGACGGTTCTATGGCTCCATTTGATCGTTTTATCCGTTCTAAGACACCGGCACAGAGATGGGGACGTACAGAGGACCTTATGGGACTTGCAGTATTCCTTGCTTCTCCGGCTTCAGATTTCATCAACGGACAGGTTGTTTACATTGATGGTGGTATCTCTGCTTATATTGGACAGGATCCTAATAACCTTGATGCTTCTAAATTCCAGGATGAAATTGAAGAACAACCAGATATTAAGGTTAATGACTAATTGTAGAGAAAATAGTGACGGTTGTATATATATGGGCTGATTCCGACAGTGTGGGAGTTAGCATGATGGAGGATTAAAATGAACGAAGTATTAGAGAAGATTAGTAAAATTGGTATTGTACCAGTTGTAGTATTAGATGATGCAAAGGATGCTAAGCCATTAGCAGAAGCATTAATCAAGGGTGGACTTCCTTGTGCAGAGGTTACTTTCAGAACAGCAGCTGCAGAAGAGTCAATCAGAATTATGGCTAGTGAATTTCCTGAAATGTTAGTTGGTGCAGGTACTGTATTAACAACAGAGCAGGTTGACAGAGCTGTAAACGCAGGTGCAAAATTTATCGTTAGCCCAGGATTAAATCCAAAGGTTGTTAAATATTGTATCGAAAAGAATATTCCTGTAACACCAGGTACATCTAATCCTTCTGACGTAGAAGCAGCTATCGAATTAGGTCTTGATGTTGTTAAATTCTTCCCTGCAGAAGCAGCTGGCGGATTAAACATGATTAAGTCTATGGCAGCTCCTTATACACAGATGAAATTCATGCCAACAGGTGGTATCAGTGCAAAGAATATTTGTGAGTATCTTGCATTTGACAAGATTATCGCTTGCGGTGGTTCTTGGATGGTTAAGAAAGACCTTGTTGCAGCTGGAAAGTATGATGAAATCCAAGCTCTTACAGAGGAAGCAGTTAGAACAATGCTTGGCTTTGAGTTAAGACATGTTGGTGTTAACTGTGCTGATGAAGCAGAAGCTGATTCAGTAGCTTCTCAGTTTGATAACTTATTCGGCTTTACAAAGAAAGTTGGCAACAGCTCAATTTTCGCAGGAATCGAAGTAGAGGCTATGAAGAAGGCTGGACGTGGTGCTAATGGACATCTTGCTGTTGGAACAAACAGTGTAGTACGTGCTAAGAATTACTTAGAATCTGTAAAGGGTGTTAAATTTGCAGAGGATTCAGCTGTTGTTAAGAACGGTAAGTTAATTGCAATTTACATGGAAGATGAAATTGGTGGTTTCGCTGTTCATCTTGTTCAGAAATAAGTTTTAGTTGATAAAAAGGCATCACAAAGTGATGCCTTTTTGTGCACAGAAAAGAGGAATAGACGTGCTTTATAAAATTAATATGATTACAGAAGATGATGGCTGGATTGCATTGGATACCAATGGATGGGGCTCTGAACCTGTTCGTCTTTTGGTAGCAAGCGTTGCGGAGGAAATGGGAAAAGAAGTTGTACAACCATATGAGGGTGATGCACAGTATCTGATTAAGGGAGATCCCTATAAATTGATTTTCCAATATGATGATATATTTGGCACTGTAGTTATTTTAAATGATAAAAAGGACAAGGATGAAGTAGTTGCATTACTTCAAAGACATTTTGAAAAATTGAAAGATGTGAAATAGGAGAAAGAAAAATGGATAATAATTGCGCATATTGCATGGAAGGCGAACTTGTAGCTAAATTTGGTATTAAGATTTGTGAATTAAATGCTTCTAAGGTTTATTTATTTAAAGAACAGAGCCACAAGGGAAGATGTATTGTTGCCAGCAAGCATCACGTAAGTGAAATGATTGATTTATCAGAAGAAGAAAGAAATGCATTTATTGCTGATGTAAATCATGTTGCTGAGGCAATGCATAAAGCATTTCATCCAGATAAGGTGAATTACGGCGCATATGGTGATACAGGCTGCCATTTACATTTCCACCTGGTACCTAAATATAAGGATGAATTTGAGTGGGGTGGAACTTTTGCAATGGATCCTAAGCAGAAAACCTTAACAGATTCGGAATACGATGCTTTAATTGCAGAACTAAAAAAGTACTTATAATTGAATATGGTATCTTTTCTATTTACAGTCTGATAAAACGTGCAAAATGCACAAATGTATACGATAATGTTTCAGTTTTTTGCTTAATGCATAGAAAATTAGCTGTTTGCTTGCCAAGTTCCTCAAAATACGCAATAATAAGAGGGTAGTTCTTATGTAAATCGTAGGTTTAGAGAGGCCTATGGTGTTGAAAGGGAGGAAAAATGGGAGTGAACGTTTTATTGGATTCAGTGGAAAAGATTAAGGAATTTGTCGAGATTACAAGAGCACAAAATTACGACATTGATTTAATTAGTGGTAGAAATACATACCTGGATGCCAAATCATTATTGGGGATAATGAGTTGTGATTGTAAAAAACCGCTGACATTGGTCATCCATGCAGATGAAGAAGAGGCAGATGACTTTATGGAAAGTATTGAAAAATACGTTGTGGCATAGACGAACTACAGAAGCAGGACGTAATGGGAGATTGCGTCCTGCTTCTTTTATGCAGTAAGCAGATAAAGAGGTGTAAAGATGGAAAAACAGGAAGCATTTATGAGAAAAACATGGGTTGTTTGGTTGGGAGCTCTGATTTGCTGCGCTTTGTGGGGCAGTGCTTTTCCGTGCATTAAGATTGGATATCGTTTGTTTCAAATTCAAGCAGATGCAACGGGTACACAAATTTTATTTGCAGGTTGCCGTTTTACACTGGCAGGTATCTTAACCATTCTGATTGGCAGTGCTTTATCGAAAAAGCTTTTGCTACCAAAAAAAGGCTCAGGGTTAAAGATTTTGAAATTGAGCATGTTGCAAACGGTCGGGCAGTATGTTTTTTTCTATATCGGGCTTGCTCATATTTCCGGTGTAAAAGCTTCCATTATAGGAAGCATGAATGTTTTTTTTGCAATTTTAATTGCCAGTTTGCTGTTTCATCAGGAACAGCTTACGATGAAAAAACTAATTGGCAGTCTGTTTGGTTTTGCCGGAGTTGTGATGGTCAATATGAATAGCGGTCAGCTTGATATGGCTTTTCATTTGACAGGAGATGGCAGTATTATCTTATCAACAGTTGCCTATGCTTTTTCTTCTGTATTTCTGAAAAGAAATTCCAAAGAAGAAAATCAGGTGTTACTAAGTGGTAATCAATATAT
>CAMBAN010000186.1 GCA_945864145.1 uncultured Lachnospiraceae bacterium
TATAATCGGATGCAATGGGCAGGAGAGGAGTATCTTTTGGAGGAAGTGATTGACGAAGCCAGAGATAGATTCAAAAAGCCTGGAGATGTTTATTCGGAGGAGTTGATATATTGGATAGGGTATATTTATCGGTATTGGCATTATGCGACGCGTGAATCCGGTAAGGAAATAATAAAGCTGGCACTGGTGAAAGTGATGAAGCAAAATTATGAGCGACTTTATATGATGACACTGGAAGAAGTGATAGAGATATTAGAAGAAAATAATTAAATATGTTTACTGTAGGAGGTAGCCGTGCTAGGCTATTCCGTCAGCAAGCCTCTGATTTGAGGGTGCTGTATTGAAGGGCAGAATTTGGCTTATTCCAGGTAATGTAGAAAAGCCGGATGACCCGAGGAGATCACGTAAGCTAGATAAATAGAATATAGTAAAAAGAAGGAAAATAGCAATGACCGAAGAAAAAATAACAGAACTTCAAAGTGGTTTTAATACAGCTTTTGTAAACAGCGCATTTAACTCCAATTTAGCATATAGACCGCAGTTTGTTTATAACGATAATAAGAATGGGTAGAAGGTTTTCTCTGCCATTGAGGACGAATTGCTCAGATGTGATAGTTTTGCGATTAGTGTTGCATTTATTACAAGAGGCGGTATCACTCCGCTTTTACAGACATTACAAGAATTGGAGCGAAGAGGTGTACCGGGTAGAGTCTTGACTACAGACTATCTTTGTTTCAGTGATCCTGTGGCATTAGATACAATAGCAAGTCTTTCCAACATAGAGATGCGGATGTATCAGACGGAACGTGCTGGGAATGGGTTTCACACAAAGGGATATATCTTCCAAAAGAGTGAAGAGTATCGTTTTATTATTGGCAGCTCAAATTTGACACAGGATGCTTTGACAAGAAACATGGAATGGAATACGAAGCTTGTGTCTACCAATAAAGGTGAAATGGTAAATGCTGTTTTGGTGGAATTTGAGAAACTTTGGAATGCAACGGAATATACAAAGCCTTATGCAGAGTTTATTGAAGAATATAGAAGAAAGTACAAAGAAAAGCAACTGTTTAATAAAATAGTTGCTGAACAGAAAAAAATGCAAAGAGTGAGGCAGTTCCATCTGTAGAAGCATATACATTACAGCCAAATTCAATGCAGAGAGCATTTATATATAATTTGTTGGAATTAAGAAATAAAGGTGTTGATAAGGCGTTATTAATTTCTGCTACCGGTACAGGAAAAACTTATGCTTCTGCCTTTGCTATGAGAGAATTGGGATTCAAAAAAGTTCTGTTTTTGGTGCATAGAAACCAGATTGCAAAGCAGATTTTGTGTTTGCAACGGTGCAGACATTGAGTAAGCAAGAAAATTTGGAGAGATTCCCAAGAGATTATTTTGATGCATGCATTTATGATGAAGCACATCATACCAGTGCTGGAAGCTACAAAAGAGTAATGGATTATTTTACACCGGAATTTACTCTGGAAATGACAGCGACACCAGACAGACGTGATGACAATATAGAGGGACGCAATATCTATGAATTTTTCGACCACAATATTGCCTATGAGATTCGACTGCAGCAGGCTATGGATGAAGATTTATTATGCCCCTTCCATTATTTTGGAATTACTGATTTGGCTTTTGTTTCTGATGTGGGAAATTCAAAAGAAGAGCAGCTTGAAAACTTTAGATATTTAACCAGTAGATTGTAAATTAATTAGCTAGACCATTAAATCAAAACTCATCCATACGATATTTCCAGTGATATACCACAGGCGTTTCGTTTACTTCATCAAAATACTGATAGATACGATCCACTAACTCTTGTTTTGATGAAACACGTATACCCTTTAGCATCTGGCGTGTCATTTTTCCAAAGAATCCTTCAATCATGTTTAACCATGAACCATGTTTGGGAGTAAACACAAAAACAAAACGTCCCGGCATCGTAGACAGAAACTGTTTGACTTTCTTTGATGTATGGACAGAATGATTATCGAGAATTATCTGTATGACATGAAAACAATACGAGTAGTAGCAGCGATTATTAAATCAATAAATGAAAATGGAGAGCCAATTATTTTCGCAACGCAGCGAGGCTATGGAGACCTGAAAGGTGGATGGGAATTTCCGGGCGGAAAGATTGAAGAAGGTGAAAGCCCACAGGAAGCGCTTGTTCGTGAGATAAGGGAGGAACTTGAAACAGAAATTACAGTAGGAGAATTGATTGATACGATTGAATATGATTATCCTACATTTCATCTTTCTATGGACTGTTTCTGGGCAGAAATTATTTCAGGTGATTTGGTTCTTAAGGAACACGCGGCAGCTAAGTGGTTGACGAAAACTGAACTGGATTCTGTGGAGTGGTTACCGGCGGATATTACGTTGATTGATAAAATCAGAGTATCTATGTAGGAAGAAGTGAAGACTTTTGAAGGAGTATGAAGGCTATGATAAAAGTATTATTCATCTGCCACGTCAGGAAGTTGTTTTTCTGGAAAGCGTTCGGAAAATCAAGGGTTGTGGGAGTTTGAGAGAGTATTTTTATACCAAATTTAAGCCAAAAAATTAAGAATTTGCGGCTGTGACATGGTTGAGAAAATGAATAGCATTTCGGCAGTAGAGAGCGTTTGTTGCCGGAGTGCTATTTTTTATTTCGCAAGGAGTCGAAGCGTTTCCGCGAAATATCAAAATAAAATGGATAATTCGCGGAAAGAGTATTGCATGAATTGTAAAGGTAATGGTTGCATTGTTCGGAACGATAGGAAATAGCAATACAAGTTGCAGACAGGTGGCTACCCAGGAGCAGATGAACCGATTTTGAAAAACTCTGTATCAATTTTCTTTACAGATAAACTTTGTTCATAGATTTATGGTATAATCAGTTTAAGCGCTTGAATAAAGGAGATGGTTATACCATGAATCTGTTTTGCGAAGAGGTCCATAAACTGGAGGCGGAATTTAAACAATGCCGGAAGCTGCTGAACGCTATCGGGGATGAGAACCGCCAGCACCTTATATGCGTCATGATGAATATGCCGATTGATGGCGGCCTTGTAGTGGAGATTGTCGGGCAGACGCATCATCCGGGCTGCCATTCCTTGATATGAAAAAGATCACAAGGGAGTCACTTAAGAAAGCCGAAAAGGCAGCGGTGTCCATACAATGGGCTCGGTTTATAAACTGCCGGATACATGGGCACTGACTTTTCGTTGATTATTTCTATGACCGTATGAGAAAGACGAAAAACCTTCAATACGGTGACAGAACACAAAACCACGGGCAATACAAAAACCCATATACAAAGATTTGAACTAATCAGGCCAGGACAGTTTTATTTTGATGCCTGCTACAACCCGTCCAAGACCGCATTCCTGAAAAATGCTGAGAAGAAGGGCTGCAAAATCCTGAATGGTCTTGGTATGTCCAGTTCTAGAGGGCTGCTCAGATCGAATTATGAACCGGACAGAAGGCTCCACTGGATGTGATGCGAAAAGAATTAAAGGAGATTATCCGGGAAGAAAATGAGAAGGCGCAGACGGAATGATTCTGTAAT
>CAMBAN010000187.1 GCA_945864145.1 uncultured Lachnospiraceae bacterium
TTTCAACACCAATAGTGAGAGTGCAATGCAGGCGTGGAGCCTGCTTCACTCTGACGAGGTGAAGAATGGCTTTAAGTCGCAGAATGAATTTATCATCTGTGCAATTAATGATTATTATGAGAGATATGTGCAGAAGAAGGATGATCCTTATCTTGAAACGAGAGAAAAGGAAGATGCTTTCGTGGAGCGTATTGTAAGTCAGGTTACAGAAAAGATACTGACGAATTTGCCAACTCTTGCAGGAATGTATATGATGCAACAACAGGCAATGCTTACGGCAGGTCTACAGAATGCAGGAATGCCGGTGATGAATTTTACAGCAGATCCAACGAATGCAAATATGATGGAGGCTGGAGCACAGAAGGTGACCAAGAGTATAAAAAGTGGGATGGCAGAAAATCAGGCTGCAACTAAAAAATCAGAGGATATTTTAGATGAGGAGCCAGAAGATAATGAATTTCTTGATTTTTCTTTTGGAATGTAATTCCGATTAAATTCATAATGCAAATGGCAGTAGGACATGTTATGATATTTAAAATACGAATGGAGAAAGGGATTACATGGACAAACTGGATATAGTAACAGATGAGTCAGGCAATGAGGTTGTTTTACTGCCTGAAATCATATTTTCCAATAAACAGAATATTAATTGGAATGATGTAGAGGATTACTTGGGAAAATATGTAGGAGAATTGATTGAAATAGCAGAGACAAGAGACATTATTTATATTGGAAACAAATTTCCGGATGAATATGGCGGTTCTAGTTATACAAGAAAAACAAAGGGCGCAAGAGCAAAAGCAAAGGCAAATGCGGCACAGGGAATCCGAGAAATGGTTGAGATAGCTACTGATAAAGTATATCGGGAAAATCATAAGGAAAAGCATTCCGAGGATGCTCACAATGGATGGTTTTATTATGTGACAAGATTTGCAATTCCATTATATAACAATGAGAAAAAGACCGGAGAATATAATGTTTATTCTGCGTGTCTGGTTGTAAACCACGCAGCTAATGGAAAAATGTATCTGTATGATGTAGTGGGCATAAAAAAAGAAGCGAGTAACCCACTCAAGACTATCAAGTAGTCAAGTGGTACAAAACCGCTTCTGAATACATATTATCATTGAGATGTGGAAAAGTCAACAGTTTGTTTAGAAGCTGGCTGATCTTTTTTGGATTCTTTTTTCTGATATGAATTATTGGAGCGATGTGATTGCGAAAGGTTGCAAGATAAATGTATATTAATACCATTATCAGTAAAAAGGCTGCATCTGATGTAAAAACGATAGCCATCGCAAAGAAACCAATCATAATAAAAGGAACTGGGCTACAGAAAATGTATTGTATGTAGCCATATATAGCTATAATCATATAAAATTGAATATACACAATGAAAGAAGCAGATATGTGGAAATATTCCATGTGTCTGCTTTTTTGTTGCCCAGCATACGACAAAAAGGCAGCAACAAGTCTTAGCGAAGCTTGCTCTATGCAGTCATATATACCACACCGCAGGGATGTAACAGCAGGGTATTAGGGGCAGCCGCCACTAACGAGATGGGTTTTTGTAACACGAAAACCGTATCTCGCCTACTATGTTACCCTACTATGTTACAGGAATTTCCAAAGCAGCGGAAGTGGATATACGAAAGACCGACAGAGTGACTATCACAGCAAAACAGATAAGAAGAATTACACGAGAGGAGGGATGCGTATGGGCAGACCAAAGAGCAGACAGGCACCAAGAACGACAATGAGCATCCGGGTATCGGAGCGTGAGCGTAGAGAGATAGAGGAGAAAGCAGCGGCTACAGGAATGACACCATCTGCCTATATCCGTACGATGGCATTGGATGGTGGAAATGTGGATATGACCAGTCATGAGGACAGGCAGAAGCTGATGTATGAGCTATCTACAATCGGCAACAACATCAACCAGATAGCACGAATGGCAAATACGAATGTATTTATCTCAAAGTCAGATGTGCAGGAGGTAAATGAGCAGCTGAAACAGATACAGCGACTTCTATTGCAGTATATAAGAAACAGGTAACAGATAACAGATAACAGATGTGCCTGGCATCTATCCATCAGAGAATGCGGCATAAGTGATGAAGAATATGCCAGATTAGTGTTGGAAGCGGCAGAATAAAAATATGGTAGTCATTAGGTGCCCCTTTTGACTACCGTTTTTTTGTTAAAAAATAAAGAGGAGCCGGATCACTCCGACTCCTCCAAGTATGTGTCCGCAAACACATACCCCAATTGCTATCTATAATATACTATAGACAGGTAAAATATGCAAGCATTATATGGAATTTTTTAAGATGTTTTAAGCGAGAGAACAAATCAGGATGAATCGAAATAGCTGAAACATTCGGGTTTACAGAAGATTCGTATTCTCTTGTAATTTTTTCAAATTCACGGATGAATGATTTGATCTCTGTTTTAGAGACTTTCAGTAATTTTAAGTAGTAACAGATAAGGATGATGTAATCGCCGATTGTTTTGAAATTTAGTTTTGCGTGAGTTTTACATACTCCGCAACCAAAAAGATGTTTTTCAAATCTTCCTCATCTAATCCACGGTAGATAAACAAATCATCGTGCAGTGGCATTACTTCCTCGATATTTTTGCTTTCAATATGAAATTCTCCTGTGCTTAAATCAATGCCGACAAGAGCATTGCCTGTCTTATAGCTTTTTATATTAGGAAGCACACCTTTGGGCAATTTGTTGCGAGAGAATGCATTCTCTGTGATATTGAGTGCAACTATTTCTTGAAAAGCTGCATCGTTAAATACTTGATGGGCATATTTATTTCTGAAATATTGGTCTACTTCTGTTCCTGTTTTTCGGTTTGGCTTCATCGCTGCATGGTGTGCTTCAAAAATTCGTTTCCACTCTGCAAGCATTTCTGCTGTTGGTTTAACGGTTAGCATTTTGTTTCCTCCTCTACAACTTCCGATTTGTACTTATTTCTTAAACAGCTCAGAATGTGAACCAAGGCGATAAAGCATCAAAACAAGAACATCTCCACAAATCTCATAAATAAGCAGCCAGTCCGGTTCGATGTGACACTCACGCGTACCTTTGTAGTTTCCTGTAAGGTCATGATCCCTGTATTTTGCATCCAGCGTACCGCCATTCGCCAGAATATCGATTACCTCAAACAGCTTATCAAGATCTTTATTTTGCTTTTTGGCAAGCTTCAAATCCTTTTTAAACTGATTGGTAAACTGAATGTCGTATTTCATACGTCGAGAGCTGCCTTAAGCGCATCCATACTGGAATAACGCGGAGCAGAAGGATCCTTCATCATTTTTCGGCCTTCCTCAATGGCAGCGGCTGTCGTATCATTTGGTACTTCCAGTTTTAATTCAAAAGGAATACCATGCTCACGGATAGCGGTTCTCAGGAATATATTTACAGCAGTTGTCATATTCAGACCAAGCTCATTGAAGATTTCCTCCGCCTGGTCCTTGATTGCCTTGTCTGTACGAATATTTAAATTAGTTGTTGCCATACAGAACACCTCCATTCAAGTATAG
>CAMBAN010000188.1 GCA_945864145.1 uncultured Lachnospiraceae bacterium
GGTTCCGGTCGCTGAGAATCGCAAGCATCTCATCGGCGATTTCCTCCATCGGAAGTTTCCTGTAATGTGACAAATAGCCAAGCATCCTCTGTGCCGTCCAGTCTGTGTTCAGATTCAGTGAAATCTGCTCACAAAACTCCTGTGGAAAGCCACGGTTCAGGAGGGTGTTATATAATTCCATTGATTTTTGTGTTCTGGGTTTCATGTCTTCTCCATTCTGCAGTAATCTTTTACGTCAATTCAATTAAAAACATCTCGTACAGATCATCCTCTCCCTGCAACAGCGGCGAATTCTCGCCGCCTCCATTCGTGGAACGACGCATTGCTGCATAAGAATCCTCACCGGCAGAGACCAGATCCATAGCGGAAAAGGTGCATCCATGCTCCTGTGCAATACGGCAGAATGCGGAAACCGGATTTTTCATTTCCCGGGTAGCTAACAACGCCTGCGCAAGTTCCGGATTGGATCGAGCCCTGGCTTTTAAATTTTCCAATTCATCATATATGTTCATCGTGTTTTCCTTTCTCATCCATCTGTAACCTTGTTATGTCACACATCTTTCCTGCCTATTCTTTTAAACTCACAAAAAATGCTCTCCTGCCGGTCAGATTACCTCTGCGCCAAATGGCATCAGGGATAATTTTGCAATTTTGAAAAACTGCTTTCCAAAAGGGATTCCGATGATGGTTATACAGCATATCAGACCTACCACTGCATTTCCAACCGCCATAGGAATTCCTGATACAATCAACCATATGATATTTGCAAGGAAACTGATCGTGCCTCCGCCATATACCACTTCTTTCCCAAATGGGAAAAAAGCCAATCCTGCAAACTTAAAACACTGCAAGCCTATTGGAATTCCTATGATAGAAATGCACCACAGGCATCCTGCCACAATCCATGACAGACCACTTAACAACCCACCACAAATAAACCAAAGTATATTTCCTAATATGCTCATATCAATACTCCTTTTCTATCTCACCATCTATTCCATACATTTTCTTGAATTCATCAAGATCCGCCTGACTCTTAATCAGCATAACCTCTTCGATCTTACCTGTATGGATGTCCTTAAAACCGGCAACCTGCTCACCGTTACAGATGCTTGCCTTAATTACCGGCTTCTTATTTTCTTTATCATAAGTCTTTATAACTGTCTTTTTCTTAAATAGTCCCACTCTGAGCACCTTCTTTTGATTTTGCCATCAATATGAGTTTTTCAAAAGACTGAGCAAAGCGTACATCATCTTTCTCTGTACGCTTTCTCGGTCCCTTCATATGATTCTTATGCGAGCTGCGTCTTGCCTTCTTGTTAAGATGCCGCTCCATAAGCATCTGGTCAATATTTTCATTTGTGTACCACTTACCGGATTGGTGAATGGCATACGCCCCTTTTCCAAGTGCCATAGCAGCTACACCATAATCCTGAGATACTATGACATCCCCTTTATGACAAATGCTAATCAGCTTGTAATCTACAGCATCTGCTCCTGCACCAACTACGATCACTTCGCTATAGTCTGAATATAATACGTGATTCGTATCACACAGCAATGTGGCTGGAATACTATATTTCTCTGCTATTTCTTCTACAATGCCTACTACAGGACACGCATCTGCATCTACAAATATCTGCATTTTTATAATTTCTTTTTCTGCCTTTCCAGTTCTTTTTGAATCCATGTCATAATTATATCTACAAGATAATCCTGCTGCACCTGACTCAGTTCCCTGCTCGGCTGCATTTTGTGCCACTTCCGGATACACTCTCTGCAGCATGTTGCAGTTGCATGTTGGGCAATAAATACCGGATGCCCCCTCATAGGAGTCTGTTTGCCATCATTTGCTATAAATGCGGGAGCTTCTCTCTTTGCAATAAAGTCCTTTGCATGTTGTCTGATCGTATCAAGTCCCTTTTGGTTTATGTACTCTATGTCTTTCTGCTTCAAATGGAAGCTGCTTCGAAATTTGGAATTGTCCAATCTCTCGAACAACTGCCTGTACCACTCGTCCTTTGTCATCAGAATTTCACTACTTCCGGATCATGCGTAAATGATGAAAATGTTGCTGTAGCATTTTTAAAATAAAATACCTCTGTGTTTCCATCGTCTGCTGAATACATCTTCTGTAATGATGGGTAAGCATCAAGCATCGACTGTCTGGCTTCTCTTCTGTCATCTTCCACAAGTTCTCCTGCTACACGAAGCCACTCTCCATTTTTAAATGCACAGATTTCTACCTTTGGATTTGCATGAATCTGTTTTGATACCTCTTTCACCTTACCTGTCTGAATATAAAGTTTCCCCTCAAAAATGTGGGCTGTGCCAAAAGGTCTGACTCTTGGCTGGTCGCCTTCTATGGTTGCTAAATAATATGTTTCTGCTTCTTTTAAGAATTTTTCTACTCGTTCCATGATGTAAGCCTCCTGATATTTATCTAATAATGTAATTTTTATTTCCAGTAAGTGTCCGATAAACAGTTGCCACCTGTCACTTATCGAACACTTTGTATTCGATAATCAAAAAGTGTTCGATCATCAGTAATGTAATTCAATTGTCTCCGTTGTTCCATATAAATCACCTGTTCTCCATTGCAAATGCTAGCTTTGATGACGAGCTTCTTGTTTTACTTATCGTATGAGTACCGGATGTGTTTCTTTTAAACAAATCCACTATATATCATTTTTAAAATATTTCTGTAGTAATATTCTATTCTTCTTGAATATTTAGTTTCTGCTTAATTATCTGAAGCGTTTTGTTTTCTACCTTTTTCTCTGTAAAACTCTTCACAATTGCATCCATTGTTTCAGCACTCCAAAAAATTGTCAACTTTTCTTTTGCACGTGTTATAGCCGTGTAAAATATTGAATGTGTAATTCTTTCTGCATTGTTTGAAGGAATTACAACTTTAACTGCGTTATATTCCAACCCCTGCGCCTTATGAATTGAAATGGCATATGCAAGCTGAAATGGTATCACCGTCTTTATTCTGTCTTCCTCTGATAATTCATCATCCCAGGCAATAACTTCTAACTTTATCTTTGTTCCATCATCAGTATTTTCAACATACTCAAAAGATTCATTTTGACATTGTTCTTCTGCCAAATAGGTTTTGACATTTAGTGTAAATATAATTGATGAAGCCGTTTTTTCTATGTTCTCTATTTTTCCTTTTAAATTATTGTATAGCAATGATGAACGCCTTGTATCCAAAAAAATAATTTGGTCTCCGATTTTAAAACTCCATTCAGCCCATGAAAATGCTTTGCTTTTTGTATTGGCATTTTGAAAATATTGATTTATGTTATTTAAGCCAAATTTTCCATCATAATTTAAACACAATACAACCTCATTATCTTCCAATTCAAATATATCTTCACATAAATCTTTAGAAAAAGGCCCATCTATTGACAATTTTTCAGTAATAATAGGTTTTTTTTCACGAACTTCATCCCATAAACTGCTTAAATCTCTTTTATCAGTTCTCCAATTATGTAAAAGTTCAATATTAGCCCCCTTCGCCTTAATAATATCATTTG
>CAMBAN010000189.1 GCA_945864145.1 uncultured Lachnospiraceae bacterium
TAGGTAAAAGGAAGGGGCGTGAAAAAATGATTTCTCATTTTTTCACAGCCCCTTTGTTTTTTTATTGAAAAATCTCTTCTTTTGTTAATGCCCGGTCACCAATAATCAGTGTATTCCAGTTTTGCAAATCACTTAGGTGAAAAGATATTTGTCCCCAGCGGATGATACCATGCTGACTTGCAAGTTCTTCGGTGTAATCCTCTAAAGCATACACAGCACCATAGCGTAAGGGACCGGATAAGTAATGACAAACAAGAGGTAATGCCCCTGATTTTTCAAAATCGACACTGATGTCATTTTCTGTTACATGAAAGACGACCCATGCCATTTCTTCTAACATGCTTGCCCCGTTTTTCTGGGTGGAAACATAATTACCAAGAGAATAAAAGCAAAGGGAAGTATTGCCATTATCGGCGGTTACGATTTCTATCGGCTGTGGTACATGGGGATGGGTACCGATAATGACATCAGCACCAGCCTCAGTCATTTGCTTTGCAAAGGTGGTCTGGTAAACAGAAGGTGTCAGTGCATATTCATTACCCCAGTGTGGGCAGACAATGACAATATCAGCAAGAGCATCTGCCTCAGCAATATCGGCAAGCACGGTCGGGTTTATAGTAGTAAAATCAAGGGCAGTAGACCCCTCCTTATAGGCACATAGAATGTCTAAGCGGCTGGCCAGCTCTTTAGAGGCACTTCCGTAGTTTGGACCATAGGTATAATTTAAAATAGCAAAGGTGATGTCATCTATATTTAGGAGATTGATACGGGGATTTGTGGTATCAGTATCTTCCTGTGGTGCATGCAGTCCTGCAAGCAGTACCTCCGGGTGTGTGTCCCAAAAGCTGACAATATTGTCAATTCCTGAAATGCCCTGGTCAGCAGAATGGTTGGTAGCGGAAAGCACTACGTTAAATCCAGCCCTTGCAATGGCATCTCCGACCTCAGTAGGAGAATTGAACAAAGGATAACCGGAAAAGCCAAGGCTGTTTCCTGCCAAAGGTGTTTCCTGATTAATGATTTTGATATCACTTGCAGCTAAATAATCAGCAATATCAGCAAATAGAAAATCAAAGTTGTAGCTTCCGTCAGATTGTTTGCCGGAGTTAACAAGTCCCATGTGCAAAAGGTTGTCCCCTAGCGCCATCAGTTTGATATCGTATTCTTCAAAAACAGGCTCTGTTTCAATACTTTCAGATTGTGGTGCGATGGTATCCCAGTGCTCTATGGCAATGGCGTCGGAAAGAGTTTCTTCTATATTATAATTGTCAGGATCTGTGACAAGAATTTTTCCTGTATCATCCATAATGGCAACTTCTGTCGAAGAGGTATCGGCAGATACACAGAAGGTAATGCCAACTCCGACAAGGACACCTAAAGAACAAAATAAAACGAGTAATCTTTTTTTCATAAAGCTATCATGCCTTTCTAGCAGTTATTCTCTCTCTCTCATTGGGATAATATAATGATTAACATAAAATGTCAATACAAGTTGTTTTAATTATCAGTCATATATGACAATTAACAGAATATTTCTTTATACTTTTTTTATAAATAATTCTGGAAAAGAATGTTGACAATAAAAATATAAAGTAGTAACTTATTATATGAAGATGTTAGCACTCCAAACGAACGAGTGCTAACAAACAAAAAACTGAGATAAGAAGTATGAAAGGAGTGTGGTAAGTTGGAATTAGATGAAAGAAAAATGAAAATCCTGCAAGCCATAATCCGTAATTACTTGGAAACAGGAGAACCGGTCGGTAGCAGAACGATTTCAAAATACACAGATTTGAACTTGAGCTCTGCAACGATAAGAAATGAAATGTCTGATTTGGAGGAGTTGGGATTTATTGTTCAACCGCATACCTCTGCAGGACGTATTCCTTCCGACAAAGGCTATCGCCTCTATGTAGATCAGATGATGGCCCAAAAAGAGGAACAGTTAAATCAGGCAACGCAGGAAGTAAAGGAAATGCAGGAAATGCTCTTGGAACGAGAGGACAAAATGGAATCCATTTTGAAACAAATTGCCAAGATGCTTGCAAATAATACCAATTATGCAACAATGGTTTCTGCGCCTGTAGTAAAGGGCAATAAGTTGAAATTTATTCAGCTGTCCCGTGTAGATGCAAAACAGCTTTTAACAACTATCGTCGTAGAGGGTAATGTGATTAAAAATACGATGCTTCGTGTAAACGAACCTTTAGATGACGAAACCTTATTAAAGCTAAACATCTTGCTAAATACAAACTTAAATGGTCTTTCTTTGGCAGAGATAAATTTAGCTATGATTTCCAGACTGAAACAGCAGGCAGGTGTTTATGAAGAACTGATAGCAGCTGTACTTGATGCAGTAGCAGATGGCATGAAGGAAGATGAGGATATTGAGATTTACACCAGCGGTGCAAAAAACATTTTCAAATATCCGGAGCTTGCAGACCATCAGCGTGCAAGTGAGCTGATTACGACCTTTGAGGAAAAGAAGCTTTTAACAGAGCTTGTGAACGAAACGTTATCAGATGAAGAAAATACAGGTATTCAGGTATATATCGGAAGCGAAACACCAATACAGACCATGAAAGACTGTAGCGTTGTAACAGCAACCTATGAGTTAGAGGATGGCATCAAAGGTACGATAGGCATTATCGGACCAAGAAGAATGGATTATGACAAGGTAATCAGTACTCTGAAAAATGTGAAGAGTCAGTTAGATAAAAGTTATAAAAGAAAGGATGACGAGTAAGAGTGGAAGATAAGAATTTAGAGGAACAGCTTCAGGAAGAAGACACCACCCAGAAAGAAAACCAGACCCAGGAAGAAAAGGAAGCGGAAGCGGTAGCTGAGGAAGTAACGGAGGCTGCTGAAGAAGCAGAAGATACAGCAGAAGAAGAAAAGGAAGAGGATAAAAAGTCTGAGAAAAAGACAAAAAAATCTCTTTTTGACAAGAAAGACAACAAGCTTCAGGAAAAGGTTGATGAACTGGAAGATAAAGTAAAACGTCAAATGGCTGAATTTGACAACTTTAGAAAAAGAACAGAAAAAGAAAAGTCAGCCATGTTCGAAACCGGAGCTAAAAGTGTAATTGAAAAAATTCTTCCGGTTGTAGATAACTTCGAAAGAGGTATCGCAGGCTTATCTGAGGAAGAGATGAAGCAGCCTTTTGCAGAAGGTATGAATATGGTATATAAACAGTTGATGCAAGAGCTTGAAAAATTGGAAGTAAAGCCAATTGAAGCAGTAGGCTGTGAGTTCGACCCAAATCTTCATAATGCAGTGATGCAGGTAGAAAGCGAAGAATATGAGTCAGGCATTATTGCACAGGAGCTTTTAAAAGGTTATACCTACCGTGATACAGTGGTTAGACACAGCATGGTAGCAGTTGTTTCATAAAAAGATATTTTTATTAGATAAAATAGGAATGAAAATCGAGGAGGAAAAAATCATGAGTAAGATTATTGGTATTGACTTAGGTACAACAAACAGCTGTGTAGCTGTTATGGAAGGTGGTAAACC
>CAMBAN010000190.1 GCA_945864145.1 uncultured Lachnospiraceae bacterium
ACTCCATCATACGAAACCCTAACGGAATAACTTTCCCATATTTTCTTACATCCCCTATCATCACAGCACACATTTTTCCCTTTTTCAATACACGAAAAGATTCTTCTGCGACCTTTTTCATTTCAGTCAAAAATTCTTCTACGCCAAGCAAAGAAATATCCCCTTCTATTCCTTTACTATACTTGATGATATTGGCATAAGGTGGATGCGTACAGATAAAATCAATATGACTATCTTTGATAAAATGTAAATCAGTAGCATTACCATTTCGTGTAAATATTTTTGAATTTGTTTCACATTGGAATTGTAAATTTGTTTCAGAAATTGAAACAGATTGCGGATTGATGTCAACACCTACCGCATTGCGATTGAGTAGCTTCGCCTCGACCAAGGTTGTTCCACTACCCATAAATTGATCTAAGACCCAATCACCGGGATTAGAATAGCGAAGTATCAAATTTCTTGGCACATAAGGAGACCAATTCCCTCGATACTTTCCTGAATGCGTTGCCCAACTACCTCTGTCCCGAAAAGACCAGACTGTCGTTGGTTCAAGCTTGAAATTATTTGGTTGTAAACTTATAAGACATTCCTCCTTCTTTTTGATGGTTCTTCCATTGTAACTCATATCCTTATAAAAATCTATACTTTTTCTTTCACTATAAGTGAATTTATATAAACTTCATCTCATGCGATAATGTTCACAAATAGTGAAAGAGGTGTTTTCATGCGATTCAACAACGATATCGACCTATATCAAGCTATCGGTGCAAATATAAAACAATACAGGGAACAAGCAAATTTAACACAAGTACAGCTCGCAGAACAAGCCAAAATTAGCATCAGCTATTTATCCAAAATTGAAGCTTCTGGTTGCAATAAAAGTTTATCCATATCTGTTTTAAATCAAATTGCTAATGTACTTGGTGTTGAAATAAGTGAATTTTTTAAGGAGGTATAAGCAATGGCAAGAATTCCTAACAAACATGGTGGTGGAGCACAAACCAACAGAAACGGACTGCATTTTGAGCAAACCACATCTTTAAATGATGCCTTAATAGCTTCCGGGTATACAATACAAGGATACTATGTACTCAAATATGGTTTTCAAGTTGGAATATCTGTTCCCCAAAAGAAATTGTATACTAATTTCCTAGTTCCAATGGGAATCGATTATCGAAATTACAATTCCAAGGAATGGCATCCCGACGAAGCATTTATAAATACTGAAACAAAAACGGCATACATCATAGAAAAGAAATTTCAAAACTGCTCCGGCTCTGTGGATGAAAAGCTACCTAGCTGCCATTTTAAGAAATGGGAGTACGAAAAACTTTTTGCCCCATTAGGATACGAAGTTGAATTCATATATATTTTCAATGACTGGTTCAAAGATCCTAAATACAGAGATACGCTAGAATATATAGAACGAATGGGATGTTATTATTTCTACAACGAAATCCCATTACATATTTTAGGTTTATAACAACTTTACATATTTACAACAAAAGGAATGGCGGATGCCATTCCTTTTGCATTCTAAATCAATATCTTTTTCACTTCGCACAAACAATACTCATCTGTAACACTACACACTTTGCATTGTTTCTTGTATGATTTGGCGTAAAATTGGCGTATCGGCGTAAATTTCTGTTTTCACCAAAATCCGCTAACCATTGATTTTACTGACTTTTTCGCAAGTCTTACTTATCAAGCGATTTCATCGTCGGGAAAAGCAACACATCCCTTATCGCTGCACTATCTGTCAACAACATACAAAGTCTGTCAAGTCCGTATCCGATTCCTCCTGTTGGTGGCATACCAAGCTCCAATGCATAGAGGAAATCTTCATCTGTGTGCTCTGCTTCATCATCGCCAGCCTCTGCATTTGCATCCTGCTGTGCAAAACGCTCTCTCTGATCGATTGGATCATTAAGCTCTGAGTATGCATTACACATCTCCCATGTATTACAGAAGAGTTCGAAACGCTCTACCTTTGTAGGGTCGCTTGGTTTCTTCTTGGTAAGCGGGCTGATCTCGATTGGATGGTCTGTGATAAATGTTGGCTGGATAAGCTCCTTCTCACAGAACTCCTCGAAAAAGAGATTAAGGATATCACCCTTCTTATGGCGCTCCTCGAACTCCACATGATGCTCTTTTGCAAGTGCTTTTGCTTCTTCGTCTGTCTTTACTGTATCAAAATCTACACCAGAGTATTTCTTTACTGCCTCTGTCATTGTCATTCTGGCGAATGGCTTTCCGAGGTCAATCTCTGTTCCCTGGTATGTGATCTTAGTTGTGCCGCATACCTTCTCTGCGAGATAACGGAACATAGACTCTGTAAGTTCCATCATTCCCTCGTAGTCTGTGTATGCCTGGTATAACTCCATAAGTGTAAACTCTGGGTTGTGGCGTGTATCTACACCCTCGTTACGGAATACTCGTCCAATCTCGTACACTCTCTCAAGTCCACCTACGATAAGTCTCTTCAGGTAAAGCTCAAGTGAAATACGAAGCTTTACATCCTCATCAAGTGAGTTGTAGTGTGTCTCGAATGGTCTGGCTGCTGCACCACCTGCATTGTGTACCAGCATTGGTGTCTCCACCTCCATAAAGTCACGCTCTGCGAGGAAGTTTCTGATTTCCTTCATCATGAGAGATCTCTTTACGAATACATCCCTGCTCTGCTCGTTCATGATAAGGTCTACATATCTCTGACGATATCTGGCATCAGTGTCTGTAAGTCCATGGAATTTTTCTGGAAGAATCTGTAAGCTCTTTGAAAGCATTACAAGCTCCTCGGCATGAATAGAAATCTCACCAGTTTTGGTTCTGAAAGCATATCCCTTTACTCCAAAAATATCTCCGATATCGGATTTTTTGAAATCTGCATACGCGTCCTCTCCGATTGAGTCTCTTGCTACATATACCTGGATTTTGCCCTTTAAGTCCTGAATATTACAGAAAGATGCTTTTCCCATTACACGCTTGAAAAGCATACGTCCTGCAATGCTTACCTTGATTGGGTCTGCATCCATGATTGCTCTTCTCTCGTTGTAATCGTTATTTACAGCTTCTCTTGCTGCTGCCTCATCCATTCCATCTGTATTGACAGCCTCTCTTCCAGCCAGCAATTTAGCTTCATGCTCCTCATAAAGCGCTCTTACTTCGTCTGAATGATGGGTCTGCTCATACTTTGTGATTACGAATGGGTCATTTCCTGCTTCCTGTAAATTCTGTAATTTTTCACGACGTACCTTAAGCAACTGATTTACATCCTGCTGCTGTCCGCCCTTCTGGTTGTTCTGCTCAGCCAATTTTCTTCCTCCTAAAAATTCCTGATTCTAGTTTGATTTTGAGATTTCAAGAATCTTATATGTTAATTCTCCAACCTGTGTCTCGATTGTTACGCTGTCTCCTACTGCCTTTCCGATAAGCGCACGTCCCACCGGTGACTCGTTTGAGATTTTACCCTTTAAGCTGTTTGCCTCTGT
>CAMBAN010000191.1 GCA_945864145.1 uncultured Lachnospiraceae bacterium
AAAATCCAGCGGTAAAGGAAAAGCTTTTGTGGATGATGGACATCATTGCAGATAAGGTATATAACGAAAAGCTGCAAAGACAAGAGGATTTCTTTGATGAGAACTGGAACAGTATTCTGGATTTGCATTCCTATGGACATGATATTGAAACAGCATGGCTGGTAGACAGAAGTCTTGAGATTGTTGAGGAACAGGCATATACAGAAAAACTGTCTCCAATCACAAAGTCATTGACCGGAAAGATATATGAGACTGCCTTTGATGGACATTCTGTAGCAAATGAATGTGACAGAGGTGTCAGAAATGAATGGCGTGTATGGTGGGTACAGGCTGAATCTGTAGTGGGCTTTATCAATGGCTATGAGAAGACAAAAGAGGAAAACTATAAGGATGCAGCAGCAGCAATCTGGGACTATATCGAAACGCATTTGATAGATAAAAGAGAAAGCACTTTTCCGGGAAGAGAATGGTACTGGCATGTAACAAAAGAGGGAAAACCGGATGAAGAGGCAGATATGGTAGAGCCTTGGAAATGCCCGTATCACAATGGAAGAATGTGTTTTGAAGTCATAAAGAGAGAGGTAGATTTTTAGATGATACATGAAAAGTATAAAGAAATCAATCAGGCGTATGAAGCGCTTATTCAGAAAAAGAACAGAAAGAGCGATTTTTACAATGGTATTTTTGACCGCTATGAGTATCCTGTTTTGACAAGCGAGCATATTCCCCCTTTTTGGAAATATGATTTGAACAAGGAAACAAATCCTTATTTTATGGAAAGACTGGGTGTAAATGCTGTTTTTAATGCAGGTGCAATTGCATTAAACGGAAAATACTATCTGGTGGCACGCGTAGAGGGAAATGACAGAAAGTCCTTCTTTGCAGTAGCAGAAAGTGACAATGGCATTGACGGTTTCCGCTTTTGGGATTACCCGATTTTATTGGAGGATACTTGCCCGGAGGAAACAAATGTCTATGATATGCGCCTGACAAAGCATGAGGATGGCTATATTTATGGAGTTTTCTGCTCAGAAAGCAAGGATAAAGAAAATGCAGATTTGTCTGCGGCAGTTGCGGCAGCAGGTATTGTCAGAACAAAGGATTTAAAGCATTGGGAACGTTTGGAAAATCTAAAGACCTTACGCTCACCACAGCAAAGAAATGTAGTATTGCATCCGGAATTTGTCAATGGGAAATATGCTTTTTATACCAGACCAATGGATGATTTTATTGATACCGGAAGCGGCGGAGGTATTGGCTTTGGATTATGTGAAGACATCACTCATGCAGTGATTGATGAGGAAATCATTACAAGCAAGAGAAAGTATCACACCATTACAGAAGCAAAGAATGGTGCAGGCGCAGTGCCAATCAAAACAGAAAAGGGCTGGATACATATTGCACATGGGGTACGTAATACAGCAGCGGGTCTTCGCTATGTTATTTATGCTTTTGCAACATCCTTAGAGGACCCGACAAAAGTCATTGCGGAGCCGGGCGGTTATCTGATTGCTCCAATGGGTGAGGAACGTGTGGGAGATGTTTCCAACGTTGTATTTACCAATGGTGCAATTGCAAAGGACAATGGAGAAGTGCTTATTTATTATGCTTCGAGTGATACAAGAACACATGTGGCTGTAACGACAAAGGAAAAACTGATGGATTACGTTTTCCATACACCGGAGGATGCTCTTCGCAGTGTAAAGTGCGTAGAACAAAGATGTGGTCTGATAGAGAAGAACCTAAAGCTTTTAGAGTTATCGTGAGAAAGGCATGGTATGAATATGAGCTGTGGAAATGTTGCAGTGGAAAAGGGCATGGTCAATCGTGGCAATTGGTATCGCATCAAGCGTGTCATGCAAAAGGCAAAAAACAAAGAAGCAATTACCGTAGGTTTTCTTGGCGGTTCCATTACACAGGGCTGTCTGTCCAGTACACCGGAGACTTGCTATGCCTATCTTGTTTATGAATGGTGGAAAAAGAAATTTCCTGACACAAATGTCAATTATGTAAATGCAGGAATTGGAGGAACTACTTCTCAATTTGGTGTGGCAAGGGCAGAGGATGACTTACTTTCCAAAAACATAGATTTTACCGTAGTAGAGTTTAGCGTGAATGATGATACGACACCTCATTTTTTTGAGACCTACGAGGGACTTTTAAGAAAGCTTTATCAAAGCAGGACAAAGCCGGCTATGCTGATTGTCAATAGTGTTCGTTATGATGATGGAAATAATGCGGAAGCGATTCATAACAGACTTGGGGTTGAATATGAGTTACCCTGTGTCAGTATGCGGACAACGATTTATGAGGCTATGAAGCAAGGTAAGTTTACCAATAGAGACATTACACAGGATGATTTGCATCCAAATGACAAGGGACATCAGATGATGGCGGAGGTCATTTGTGATTTCCTGGAAAAGGTATATGCAGATTTGGAGACGCCGGAAGAACCGGTAAAGCTCCCCGATCCTGTGACAGAAAATGGATACGAAGCATCCGTCAGATATCAGAATACAAATTTCACGCCACAAACACAAGGATTTACGGCAGATGATACGCCACAAAAGGATATCAGAGAAATTTTCAGAAAGGGATGGACGGCGGATAAAAAAGGCTCCTGGATTCGCTTTCAGATAACAGGCTCCTGTTTTGCAGCACAATATCGCAAATCAGTCATGCAGCCAACACCTGTTGCAAAAGCAGTAATAGATGGAGATACAGAGCATGCAGTCATTTTGGATGGTAATTTTGAAGAAAACTGGGGAGATTGCCTGTATATTACGACTTTGGCAGAGCATTTACCCTACGGGGAACATACAATAGAGATACAAATTGAAACGACACATGCACAGGATAAAGTACCATTTTATCTGGTGTCGGTAATTGGTAGTTAATGGAGGTTAGGGATATGAGTAAAGTAAAAATTTTCAGTGATGAAGTAAAAAATATGCCTTGGCAGGAAAGACCTGCTGTATTACAGGATGCACCAATCTGGCGTTATAAGGAAAATCCGATTATCGGAAGAAATCCGCTAAAGGGAGTTGCAAGAATTTTTAACAGTGCTGTTGTGCCTTATGAGGATGGATTTATTGGTGTTTTCAGAGGGGAGCAGACAAACGGTATTCCATATATTTATCTTGGCAGAAGCGCAGATGGTATTCATTGGAATTTCGAAGAAAATAAAATTCCTTTCGTAGATGAAGAGGGAAAGCCTTTTATGCCGGTCTATGCATATG
>CAMBAN010000192.1 GCA_945864145.1 uncultured Lachnospiraceae bacterium
ATATCATTTTTCTTTTTTTCCATAAATACTCCTTTATAGTTTCTTACTCATGCATATTGATTCTGGCATATCCACATACTGACCATAATTTGGAATTATCTCATATCCCATCTTTTGATACAATTTGACTGCACCGGTCAATTTTCTTCCTGTTTCCAAAACAGCATAATGAAATCCTGCTCTTCTTGCGTCTTCTTCTAATCTCCGAACAAGTTCTTTTCCTATTCCTAATCCTCGCAACGCTCCCTCTACATATATTCTCTTTAATTCAACTGTTTCTTCATCAAAAGGCTTATATGCCCCACATCCTACAGGCTCTTTATCATGAAATACTATCATGACATCATGTATATCGTCACATTGATTATACTTATTGTACTGTTGCTGTTGTTTCTCAACCCCAATTTTCTGATTCAGAAAAGCATCCAGCCTACTGCACATTTCAGCAAAAACGGGGTCCTTTCCATCTGTTTTTGTAAAGCACAAAGAATCTATTGTAGAAATCCCATCCTGTTCTTCCCATAGTCCCCCCATCGCATACTTTACTTTCTGCATTTTTTCTGTGCCTATCAGCATTTCCAGCAACTTAAATGCAACATGAACTGCAGTTCTTGGACAAGATGATGTTATAATATTTTGATCAACTACAACCGGTTCATTTATCACCTTCACTTCATACTTTGCAAGTTCTTCCTGCGTTTTTCCTCCATCAAGATGATATACGGTTGCCTTTTTTCCCTTTAATATACCACTTTCAGCCAGAGCAAATGCTGCCACACATACAGTTGCAATTGGCTTTCTCTGTTCATGAAATGTACGAATCATTTCTAATGTCTTAGGATGAAATGCTTCTTCGTTAAACCCAAATTCGCGAAATCCTCCCGGAATTGCCAGCGCATCATAATCACTTACATTTACTTCATCTATTAAGACATCCATCTGAACAGGTACTCCAAATGTACTTATCACTGTTTTCCCAAAACCACAGGTATGTACACAAACATCATTTCCAAAGGTTTCTCTTGCCCACCCCATAACATCAATAAATACACTAAATTCCATCGTTTCAAATGCTTTCGCACAAAATAGCAGTACTTTCATATCATTCTCTCCTATTCCAGTCCACTCTGAAGTGCCTGATTCACCGCATTTCTAAGAGTTTTGCTTGAGACAGTTGCACCACTGACCGCCTCTACCTCATCAGTATTCTTTTCCATCATTTCATCTAAAATACTTTCTGCTGGTTTTCCTTTTCCACACTCATGCTTTATCAGATTGATTCTGACAATCCTATGATCCTTTACTTCGACTTCTACCTCTGCCTTTACCATGCCTCCATCGCTGCTACCCTTATAAGTACCGTCTGCGACCTGCTCCATATCTATTTTTACATTCACCTGTTTGTCCAAGGCTTCTTTGCTTTTCCGCCCCATAGCTCCAAACACAACTGCCGCGAATACTACAATAAATACCAAAATGGCGGCAATAACAATCGGTATTATTTTCACTTTCTTTTTCATTTTGATTCGTTTCCACCTTCCGCATATACTTTTTCAATCAGTTTTTTCGTTGCTTCTCTATCTGTATAATCCGCTCCTGCAAAGGATGCCAGCATATGCTGTTCTTCTGCCGTTTTTTCTTCCTTTTTTTCTATAGATTTTTTTATCATATTCACCATCATTTTCTTTGCAAAACCCAATTTATCCGGATTGTAGCCTCCTTCAAAATAAAAGAAACGGTCACAGGGAATCTGATTTTGACTTGCTATTTTCTCTGCGGTCTCCACACTCGGCACACTCATTCCCACACCAAATACTATTACATTTTTCAAATTCAACGCCTTGATTTTATCATAGCCGACTACCATATTCGCCATAATCCAACCGCCATAGATGACCATATCAAATCCTAAAAGGTCATTTGCCTTTACACTTTTATATTCTCTCGCCTCACATCCTAATTCTTCTGCAATCCATCCCGCATATTTTGCGGTAAATCCTGTTCCACTCTGGTAAACCACAATTTTTCTCATATTTTTCCCTCTTTCTTTAGATAACCTTTTCCAGATTGTCTTCCATGCTCATAATGGTGCGGATAGTCGTTTCGATATCATTTACATCGATATTTTCAAAAATTTTACCAACAATCATCTGACTTCCCGCATCGTGTTCCCTGCAAAAATCTTCTGTTTTCTTTGTCAACAGAATTCTTTGTTTTCTCTTGTCTTCCTCGTCCAAAACAATCTGAACAAAACCCTTCTTTTCCAACTTATTTAAGATTTGCTTCACATTCTGATGCGAACTTCCCATAATTTCCGACAGCTCCTTGATTGTCGGATTTTGCTTGCACAAATATATACAAATAATCGCAAAAAACTGCTTCCAACTGATTTCTTCAAAAAAATTGTCTGCTTTCGCCTGATAACGATTATCAAATGCACTAAGCAATCCCAATAAGAAATACGGATTCTGGATTCTCTCAAAATCCATTGTACCCGCAGATATGATTTCCCTCAGATTTCCCATGTCTATCTCCTTTCGTGCAAAAAGTAATATATTACCTATTTACGTAATATATTACTTTTTTCTAACAATGTCAATACTCATCTCAACAAATATTTCTTTGCCGATATATGCTAAAGCTTATACTGCATAAAATTATGATTCTTTTCAAAGCCAAAATCCGTATAAAGATGTACTCCCATATCAGAAGCCGTAATTTGTACGGTTCCGCATCCATATTCTCTCGCTTCGTTCACGACTCTTGACAAAAGCTCTCTCGCAATACCCTGTCTGCGATATTCACTCGCCGTAAACATACTCGAAAGCAGTCCCATCTTTCCACTTGGGCAACCAAAATATGGCGGTTTTTCAACAAAAGACATTCCGCTTGTACCGACAATTCTTTCACCATCTAATGCAAGCCATGACACAAAAGTTCCATCTTCCATATGGCGTTTATAATAATCTCTCAAAGCTGGTTTTAAATCAATATCTTCTCTGGCTCCTTCCTCGCGTAATTGATTAATTCTCATGTCAATAAATGTATCCAACTCTTTAAACGTTAATTTTTTATATTTAATATTCACTCTAACATCTTCTTTCTTAAATATTCTATACGGCATAAGTTCCCCCGTATTTTCTTTCTTCAAAGTTCCCTCTTCCTCTACTAAAAGG
>CAMBAN010000193.1 GCA_945864145.1 uncultured Lachnospiraceae bacterium
AGTAAGTTCATGGGCGGTAAGAACGTTTTTAGAAGTGGTCCGGAGCAAGCTGGCACTACAGAAGTGCTGCCAGTGAAAGTATCAGCATATGCACTGGATAAAAGGCGTAAAAAGCGGTTTGGATGATTTTGTTATGTGGTCCCTGTTTCCCCTTGTACAGCCAGATGGGGACAAGTGCCAGACATGCCATTGACTGTTGTACAATGAATATTTCGTGCCCTAAAATTTGTACCGGAACGGAGAGACCTCCGATTAACACCGCATTAATCCAGCACAGTCCAACAAATTGTCCCAGAAAGCACCACCATTTTCTTCCATGGAACAGGTAGAAAAGCAGTACCATCCATATTCCATATCCAAAATAATCTACCATAGCAAGGAAACCCAGCACATAGCCTGCAGCTGCTGAAAACAAAAAGACGATAATTGTCAGCAGAGGTTTTCCTTTATGGCGCGTTTTTTCAATGCCGGTAATAAACAAAAGTCCCAGCAGGAATGTCCACAGTACATTTTGGTGGTAGGGATATAGCAGGCCTCCTCCGTACATCAGGTTGAAGGGCAACTCAGATAAAATCGCCCAAAAGAGCAGCCGTCCCAAATACTTTTTCAAATTGTGGGTGTGGAAATAGCCCTCCACCAGCAAAAAAGCAAAGACAGGGTAAGCAAGCCTACCCACCCAGGTGAGCCAGGCATATTGGGAAAGGACAGTCGCCCAAAGATGGTCGCACAGCATAAGAAGCATGGCGATGATATGTAGTGTAAAGGAACTAATTCCTTGAAAAACTCCATTTTTTTGTTGAGATGTTTGGCTTTGATGAAATATACGGATTAACTTCATGATAAAGATTTCCTCCTTGAACTATTTGTATTTATCCTCTTTCGGTGAAAATTGGATTTTGTCCAATTCTCTATCTCAAAAAAAGTATAACATTCTCATTTGCACTTTTTATAGTTTACAGCAATGATTCCTCCAGCAACCAAAATACCTGCAATTAAATATTTCCACATAAATTGCTCTCCTAAAATCAAACTTGAGAAAACAACGCCAAAAATAGGAAGAAAAGCATTATAAATTGCCACCGTATTGATAGGATGGTATGCCAGCAGCGTATTGTAAATACTAAAACTAATTGCTGAAATTAGAGTTAATGCAATCATTATCCCAATCCCCACTACAAATAGATTCCACGATTGTTTGAAAACAATGCAATATCCGGTCATACAAAAAACGCCTCCTCCTATGGTCATACTATCTCCAGTTGCAAGAGTCATATTCATTTTTCGGGAAACGACTCTGCCTAATACTCCACCAATGGTTGCACAGACAGCATTCAATAATAAATGTTTTAGTTATCTTTTCGGTCATACAGAACCAGTAGTAATTCTTTTATTGCTATGTTATTTCGTATCAAGCTGAATTCCTACTAAAATTCCGTTGCAGCTTTACCAAATCCTCTGTCATCTTTTTGGCAGACAAACACTTCTGTATCCAACTTACGACATTGGCAATGACATAGATTACAAAAATACCAATTCCGGTTATGACAATGATGTCATACTCTTCTGCCGATATCTCTTTTCCGCCAAAAACAGCCAAAAGAACGAATACCTCTACCAGAATAAGCTGTATCAGCTTACGAATTACAAATTCTTTTACTGTAAGCTCTCTTTTAGAATACATCACCACTTCCGGGAGGATTCCACAAGCACCATAAAACAGCGGATATGCAAAAGCTATATAACCAAATTTTTCATCCGGATAAAAATACATACCCACAACCAACATAAATATAGAAATCAATGTAACCAAGGTAAAATATGACGTTAATATCTCATTTAAAAATTCTTTTCCTCTCATTATCTTGCACCACCTTTCAATGCTTCTTTTAACTCAGGCACATATTTTCTGGAAATGACAATCTGTTCACCACTTTGCAAGATAGCCATAAAACGTCCGTTTACTGAGGGCTTGATAGACTTCACTTTCATCAGGTTTAAAAGCATGGATTTCGACACTCTCAAAAAAAACTTTTCCTTTAGTGCATTCTCTAGCTCATAGATTCTTTGTTTTGTCTCATATACTTTTGTTGTACTATAGAAAAACACTTTATTATCTACTGTTTCAATATAATAGATATCTGCAATCGCTACCTCGTACTGTTTTCCCTCACATACCCCACTTAGCTGTCCCTGCCTCGACTTCACAAAATCCACAATCTCCGTTATCTGCTCTGTTACCTCATGACAGCGTATCTCAAGCCGCTCCGGCTGTTCTTTTTTTACCTTGAAAATCTTAATCTCCATATGCGCTCCTTATCCATAGCACTCTTTTATACTTACTTCCCCTTTATCCTTTAGATAGAAATCAAAGTATTGAAGGACAATGTCATTCATGATTATAACACATTCTTTCTCATCAATTGTACCTGTTCCCAATAAAGATGCCAGAACAGGTGAAAA
Organism: uncultured Lachnospiraceae bacterium; assembly: GCA_945864145.1. GTDB lineage: Bacteria > Bacillota > Clostridia > Lachnospirales > Lachnospiraceae > COE1. Next base: position 2,461 of record CAMBAN010000193.1, read on the forward strand.
GAGTGGTAAATCTGTAAAGTTCATATGACCACTTCCTACAAAATAAGTTCGTTTAGCATCTACTGCATTTTCCACTACTACATTGTTAACGTACAGAGAAGTCAGCTTATCTGCCTGTTGATGATGCTCCTCACTGTCAACTACCAAAAGAGGGATTGGATAAGCTTCTTCATAATATTGATAGCTGCCATTTTCATAGCCAAGACGTTCCCCTAACATGGTTCCATCCAAGTCTATGACTGCGCCCACATCATCCCGTTGTCTTCCAACTGTGACACTTGCCGCACCTCCAAGAGAATGTCCCATCAAACCGATTTTCTCTACATCTGTCATTGCAAGAATTTCCAGTATTCTATTCTTTGTTTCTTCTGAAGTAATAACCCATTGCTCCTTACATGCTCCCTCTTCCTTTGTCGCTTTTACAGTATCCAGTACAAATTGGATATCTGCTGTTCGAATCGTAAGCCAGCTTGAAGAAATCTCAAAAATTTCTTCCTCCGGGGTAGTATCCTCATTGATATACATCACTTCCTGCATAAAATTAGGATTTACAGTAATAGTTTTTCCATCTGTATCCTCCGTAAAGAAAGAATGATACGGATGGTCTAAACTGATTACTACATAACCATTACTTGCAAGCTCCATATAAGTAGAGGTATTACTCTGATAATATCCAAATGCTCCATGAGAAAAGACTACCAG
>CAMBAN010000194.1 GCA_945864145.1 uncultured Lachnospiraceae bacterium
TTAAGTGAGGTGATGAAAATGATGGTTAAGAAATTGCTCGGAGATCTGGTCAAAGAAGAACGTCTTCGCAGGAATCTTTCACAGAATGCTCTGGCTGAAAATGTGCACGTTTCCTTACGCACAATATCTGATATTGAGAACTATAATGCTAACCCCAGACTTGAAACTCTGAGTCTATTAGCCAAATACTTGAATATTTCGCTTGATTCCGTCATCTTCTACGACAAGCCACCTGCCAATCCTTATATCGAACAGATCATTTATGAGTTAAATGACTGTACAGATGAAGAAAAAGATCTGGCTTTACATACGCTCCGTGGACTCCTTGACGGTCTCCGAAAACAAAAGTAATTCCTTTCATTCTCCACTTCACCATTGTTTGATTATAGAACGGCCATTTATGAGCGACTTATGAGCCAGTTATGAATGACTTATGAATCGAAAAACTTTTCGACAAAATTCGAAGCAGCCCAATCAAAGGCTGCTTCTTTTCTATATACCTCGGAATGCATCCAATGCATTTGAGATATTTTTTATAATATGTTCATCAAAAGCAATCGGTTCTTCTTCTGAACCAGACAAATCCATGACTGTCTCATCCAGATTTGTTTTTTCTGTAGAAACAAATTTCTTTTCTGAGATTGCTTCTTGAATCTCTTTCTTTACAATTGTTCTAATCAATGGCCATAGGGAAGACTTGTCCGGATTCAAAGAATCAGTTCCTTTTCCCTCGCCAAGATAATGAAGCACTGCGCTGGCAATGAAATCCGCCTTGTCTTCCGTATTATTTAAAATCTCAACGACTTTTTGATGGGAAACATTATTTTTCTTAAATCCAATCGTGAATTTATTGGGATTCTTTTTGGTCACAACAATCACTTCCCGTTCTATTTGCTGCTCTCATACATACGATACAGGAGATCATACCCTTTTGCATTGGCGCATAGGTCATCAATGAACAGATAACGTCCCAAACGGTCAGATTTCTCTAAAAATCGCCTGAGCAGAATAGAACCACCACCAATGAAAACTGTATAGGCAGATTTCGTATCCACACCACGTTCACGGATACTATTCAGAAGATCTGTCACATAGTCCTGTACCATGTTCTCAACCGCCCGGACTACATACTCATCATAAAATTCTGTTTTCCCCCGAATGATGCTTTCCACATCCACTTCTTCCAATAGCATGTCATATTCACTGTTGACTTTGGAAATGATCTCATTACACATAGTAATGATGCCCTTTTCCAATGAATCACAGTAATCCATATCTGGCTTTCCCCTTCTTAATAGCAAATAATCTGTTGTGAATCCCCCAACATCAATTCCTACTGCTTTCGGAGCCTCCCCAATCTTATCTATCTTTGTCATCATGGCAGCCAGGTCCTGCACAAAAGCCCTCACATCTTTCATACAGAGATGATATTCTCTGCCACAGTATTCCACCCGAAACACTTTTCCATCACCCTTAAAATATTTCTCATACTTGTCATACAGCTCTTTGTAATGCTTTGGCGGAAGTCCGATTGGAAGTTCAATCTGAATCACATCATCTGACTGAATTTGTGTCTTGTCTTCCAATTCCATAACAATTGCAAACAATGTCAGTACAAAAAATCGGGAATCTGAAGTCTTATCCCTCTGATATGGGATACGACGTTCGCTGAGCGTATAATACTTATCCTGATACTGCAGATATATCTCGCCCCTTGCAGGCTTCTTATCCATTTCTGTCAGCCCTGTCGTGAATACATGATTGCAAGTCTTCATATTACGGTTGCCATGATCTACTGCTACTCTTAATTTCTTAATCATAAAATGATCACTCCTTTTTCTTTCTACTTACTCTGTACGTACTACCTACGTAAAACGCAACCACTCCCTCAAAAATATGAAAAGGCACCAGCAATAGCTGCCGATGCCATCATCCATTATCCCATCTCTATTTTCCTCTCCAGTTTTCCGTGCACCAAATACCGATAATTTCGGTTCGAGTTGACACAGGTAGAAAGCGTAACGACATGGTCTGTGTCCGTAACTTCCGTTCCTGTATCATAAGCAGCGAAGGATAAAATTCTTTCCAAAAAGTCCTGAAAATCTTCCTGCTCAGGAAACCTATAAGTATACCCCACACTTCCTGTTCTTCCTGCATAGCAGGATACGATCCGGTACTCTAAGATACCGTCTGGAAGATAAATATAAAAACAAGGATACTGCTCAAATAAAGATTTTTCCTGATATTTATCTAACGTTCCAAACATACTTCCATTCTTCATATTATGACCATACACAATCGTATTACTGTCCGTGAAATCCGGCTTATTATGATAGTCGATAAAGATACTACCATTCTTGTTTTCCTGTCCGTCAAACATATGATGCAGATAAAAAGAGTTATCTTTTCCCTGTACAACCGGATAGCTGACAGAAAGTGCCGGTATCTGGATCCATGCTACAACATCCGGATTCTGAGCCATTAATCCTTCAAAATCTACCTGAAGGAATGTAAATCCTGAATCATCTTCTGAATCCGGATCATTTTTACCCTGCTCATCTGTTTCTGGATCCTGTACGTACTCCATAATTTCTTCATACGTACGATCGCCTTTCTGATACTCCAGAAAAATTCCTATTAATTTGCCTACGGCAAATATAAATATAATGAACGATGCAATCATCATAAACAGTAGTGGTACATTTCTTTTGCCTTTCATAAATCTTCTCCTTTCAAGAAAGACCAGAGCAGAATACTCCGGTCCTCCAGTTTCTATAATCTTTGAGACATTTTATCTGTCTGATTTATGTACAAATCATAATATAGATCATCTATCCCTTTGATTTGTCCACGCCATTCTTTGTTTTCATCCGTATCCCACAACATTCTTTTCACGGGCAAAGAATATTCCTTACAAAGTTCGTACAGTTTTCTGCACCCACTTTGAATAATTTCCCGTTTTTTCACCTTATAAGAACACTCTCCAAACCTGTTACTCTGCGTGCATTCTCTGCATTTAGTATACTGTCCATCACAGGCAACCGGCATTTTCTTATCCATGTCATAAGTCTCATACACAAGCTGAAGATTTCTTTTGGAAAGGCTCTCCAAAAT
>CAMBAN010000195.1 GCA_945864145.1 uncultured Lachnospiraceae bacterium
CTATGAGAAAATTGTGAAATCAGACAACTGTAGAAAATGGGGACAGTTTGTCCGCGCAGGTCTGATTACGAATATCAGTGTTTCCGAGATTTACCGCTACACAGAGAATGCCTTTACTGCAAAGGCATCTGTTTCTGCCACCTCAGGAAATGGCTATGATGAAAATTATGATGTGTATTTCCTTTTCCAAAATGAAGGAAAAGGCTATTATGTGACTTATTTTACTTATATGCCGTAGTATATGATGAAATGAAAAATAGAAATCGATGATAAAGTAAAAAGGAAATGATACACGCTGGTGGCAATCATTTCCTTTTTTCTTGAATGTTGTGATTAGTAATTAGATATTCAATAAATCACTAAATACTTTTAATGCGCCATCTGTTTCATGAGCAAGTACTTTCTTTGCTAAAACCTTACCAAGCTGTACGCCTTCCTGGTCAAAGCTGTTGATGTTCCATACAAATCCCTGGAACATTACTTTATTTTCAAAGTGGGAAAGAAGAGCACCTAAGGTTTCCGGTGTTAACTGGTCACCAACGATAATACTTGATGGTCTTCCACCTTCAAAGTTCTTATTGCTGTTCTCATCCTTTTTACCACAGGCAAATGCAACAATCTGTGCTGCTACGTTTGCGCAGAGCTTCTGCTGGCTTGTGCTTCCCTGAATGTCAACATCTGTACCAATCTGGCTGTTTTTAAAACCGATAAACTGTAAAGGTACAATGTCTGTTCCCTGATGAAGAAGCTGATAGAAGGAATGCTGTCCGTTTGTTCCAGGCTCACCAAAGATGATTGGTCCGGTCTTGTAATCAATAGAAGCACCGAAACGGTTTACGGATTTACCGTTTGACTCCATATCTAACTGCTGTAAATGTGCAGGGAAACGGCTAAGAGCCTGTGAGTATGGTAAAACGGCTGTGCTTGGATAACCAAGTACATTACGCTCATATACACCGATTAAGGCATCTAACATAGCAGGGTTTTTGGTAAGCTCTTTATTCTTAGCAAGCTTATCTTCCTCAGCGGCACCATTTAAAAATCTTGCAAAAACTTCTGGTCCGAAAGCAAGTGATAATACAGCACCACCAACACCGGAAGTAGAAGAGAAACGACCTCCGATATAATCATCCATAAAGAAAGCTGCTAAATAATCACTGCTCTTTGCTAAAGGAGAAGTCTCACTTGTAACAGCAATCATATGCTTAGAAGCATCAAGTCCTGCATTCTTTAATGCATCCTTTACAAAAGACTCATTTGTTAATGTTTCCAATGTAGTACCTGACTTAGAAACCAATACGAAAATAGAATGTGCAACATCGATGGAATTTAATACTGCTGCAGCATCATCAGGATCTACGTTGCTGATGAATTTTGCTTCCATCTTGAAGGTATTGTTTTTCTTAGCCCAGTTCTCTAATGCAAGATACATAGCACGAGGGCCAAGGTCACTTCCACCGATACCAATCTGTACTACTGTTGTAAATTTCTCACCGGCAGCATTTGTAATTTCGCCGTTGTGTATTTTATTTGCAAACTCTGCGATTTTTTTCTGTTCATTTACATAAAAGGTACGTTTATCTACTCCGTCAGCCTCTACTGCGTTACCAAGCTGACCACGTGTCATATGATGAAGAACCATACGTTTTTCACCAGTGTTGATTACTTCACCGTTGTATAATGCTTCAAACTTTTCAACGAGCTGAGCTTCTTCTGCCAATTTAGCAAGTGCAGTTAATACTTCGTCATTTACTTCCTTTGCAGCATAGTTATAAGAAAGTCCCTCAGCCATTTCAGAACGATAGTTCTTTGCACGAGTGGCACCTTCTTCACCAGACATTACCTCTACAAGATTAACACGTTCTACTTTGTTAAGCTCTTCAAATGAACTTAAAGTAGATAAATTTTCCCATTGAATCATGAATGATTCCTCCTTACCAAATGTGTATTTCCCAGACAATATTGTTAAAAAAGTAACAATACGCAAGCTTTATTACCTGCTTACAGTACGTGATTATACTAGAAAAATGCATAAATATCAAGCAATGGTGGCAAAAAAGAGGTTGTTGTTGAACTCACAAATTCCTGTTAAAAAGAGCCTTTGCATCAAGCAAAGGCTCCAAGCACGCAAAAAAGTATTTGGCAGGCGTCGCCGCTCCTGCATCTCTTTTAGCCGCTAGGGCGCGTGGTTGCAACGAAATTTACCACCTCAAATACTTTTATGCACTTGTATTGTATGTATATCATATCAAAATTATGACTTTTTGTAAAGAATCGTCTTATTTCGCAAATAGTTATTCAATCGACTTTCGCTGATTTTCCATCCCGATATAACGGAATTGGCTAATTTACCGCCCTTGGAGTTTGTGCATATTTTTAAGACAATATACAAATAAGTATCTCCAGTCTTAATTGCTTTTACAACTAGCCCTGTATCCTTATGCTTATTATCTTTAAAAATATAATCAGGATTTGCAAGAGTAGATTTCAGTTCAATTAGCGCTTCATCGTAAGCTTCTGGATGATGGTCTGCAATATGGTCTAGTTGCTTAATTGAAATCATATACAGACAGGATATATGGTATGTTTCCCGAGACTGTCACATATAATTTAGTAACAAAAACGACAGGGTAAGAACATGAAGTCTTGGATTGTAAAAAACAAAACGCTTTTACTGGGCGTAGGAATTTGTTTTGCCTGTTATTTAGTAGCACTTGTTTGTCAATATAGTATTAACAAAAGTATACCGGTCAGTGCAACTGTTGGAGACAGAGAACTTCCGATTTATTGTGTGGAAAAGGAAGAAAAGCAGATTGCACTGACTTTTGATGCCGCCTGGGGAAATGAAGATACAGAGGAAATCCTGGAAATTTTACGTAAGCATGACGTAAAGGTAACTTTTTTTATGACAGGTGGCTGGGTAGACTCCTATCCGGAGGACGTAAAGAAAATCTATGAGGAAGGGCATGACCTCGGAAATCACAGCCAAAACCATAAAAATATGAGCCAGCTTTCCAAAAGTGAAATGAAATCAGAACTGATGCAGGTGCATGAGACTGTAAAGGAATTGACAGGATATGACATGTTTTTGTTCCGGCCACCTTATG
>CAMBAN010000196.1 GCA_945864145.1 uncultured Lachnospiraceae bacterium
GGAGCAAATTCATCGAGAAGGAGCGAAGCGGATTCGAGATGACCACTTTTGAGATGGTTTATGTTGAACGTAATCCAAGGAATCTGTGTGAAATTTTGAAAGTATATGGAAGCCGGGGTGTGGCTCAGCTTGGCTAGAGCGCCTGGTTAGGGATCAGGAGGTCGCAGGTTCAAATCCTGTCACCCCGATTGAGATTATGGCGAGATAGCTCAGTTGGCTAGAGCATACGGTTCATACCCGTAGTGTCGAGGGTTCAAATCCCCCTCTCGCTACTAAAGATAAGACAGAGAGAAAAGCAATTTAGCTTTCTCTCTGTTTTTTTATTATATTTTACCATTTTGGGCGTTATGAAAGGTTTATCTTTCTGTTTTTGAAGTAGTATTCTTTGTCATGCTCATTTACCTCCCGAAGGATTTGGCAGGGATTTCCTACGGCAATTACGTGGTCAGGCAAATCCTTTGTAACAATGCTTCCGGCGCCAATTACTACATCGTCACCTATGGTAATTCCGGGAAGCACTATCACTCCGGCACCGAGCCAACAATTTCTGCCAATATGAACTGGTGCATTATATTGATATCCCTGTTCTCTTAATTCGGGAAGAATTGGGTGACCTGCGGTAGCAATTGTTACATTGGGACCAAGCATGGTGTAATCGCCTACATAAATGTGCGTGTCGTCAACAAGCGTTAAATTGAAATTGGCATAAATACCTTTTCCGAAATGCACATGGTGCCCACCCCAATTTGCGTGAAATGGTGGTTCAATATAACAATTTTCACCGATTTCAGCAAACATTTCTTTTAGCATCTGTGTTCTTTTGCCACCTTCCGAAGGACGGGTTGCATTAAAATCATAGAGCTTTTCAAGGCAAAGAGTTTGTTCTCGCATAATTTCTTCATCATTTGGAAAGTACAATTCGCAGTTATGCATTTTTTGTTTTATATCCATTTTATTTATCCTCCTTGTATAACATAAATGTATCATATAGGATAAATACGTACAATTACTTTTACAAATTTGTCTTATTATAAAAAGAAAAAATAAACAGCATATAACAGTTGACAACAGTTTTATACTGTTATATACTGTTTATACAGGAGGAAATAATATGCAGATCATGATCAATCATACCTCTATGCAGCCGATTTACGAGCAAATCTTAGATCAGATTAAGATGCAGGTGTTGCATGGAGAATTAGAGAGCGGAGCTCCTCTTCCCTCTGTCCGTTCTCTGGCAAAAGATTTAAAAATAAGTGCTTTGACTGTGAAAAAGGCATATGATGCACTGGAGGAGGAAGGGCTTGTTGTGACGGTGCATGGAAAAGGAAGCTTTATTAACCAGGCAAACGAGGCTGTTCTGGAGGAAGAAAGAAGAAAAAGTGTAGAAGAAGCTTTTGATGTGGCGGTAAAAAAAGGAAGAAGTTGTGGTATGAGTGATACAGAACTTCGGGAAGTTTTTGAACTTATTATGGAGGATAAATCATGTTGAGACTGGAAAATGTCAGAAAGAAGTATAACGATTTTGAACTGGAATGTTCTTTGACAGTGGAGTCCGGCAGGATTACCGGATTGATTGGAGCAAACGGAGCCGGAAAAAGTACGACTTTTAAGGCAATCCTGGATTTGATTTTTATTGATGACGGAAAAATAGAATTATTTGGAAAAGCACATAACAAAATTGTGCCAAGAGAAAAAGAAAAAATAGGCGTAGTATTATCGGATTCCGGATTTAGCGAATACCTGACGATACAGGATGTGGCGGCAATTATGAGACCGTTTTATACAGCTTTTGACGAAAGCGATTTTCTGAAAAAGTGTAATCAGATGGAACTTCCATTGAAAAAAAGAATAAAAGAATTTTCTACCGGAATGAAGGCAAAGCTGAAATTGATTGCGGCAATGTCTCATGGTGCAGAATTGTTGATTTTGGATGAGCCAACGGCAGGACTTGATGTCACGGCCCGGGAAGAATTACTTGATATGCTGCAGGAATATATGGAGGAACATCCAAAGTGCAGCATCTTAATTAGCTCCCATATTTCTACGGATTTGGAAAAAATCTGTGATGATCTTTATATGATTCATAATGGAAAAATAATATTGCATGAGGATACGGATGTATTGCTCAGTGATTATGCTGTATTAAAAGTAGATGAGTCACAATATCAGGGAATGGAAAAACAATATTTGCTTCGGCGAAAAAAAGAGAATTATGGTTATAGTTTGTTGACAGATAAACGACAGTTTTATCAGGAAAATTATCCTGGTCTTGTGGCAGAAAAGAGTAATATAGATGATGTAATATTGATGATGACGAAGGGGGAAAATTTATGAAAGGATTATTGACCAAGGATTTTCGGTTGATGTTGGGACAGAAGAAATATTTTGCATTGATTATATTCATCGGTCTTTGTTTTGTTTGCTCTGGGGAAAATACAATGTTTGCGATAGCATATGTGACGTTTCTCGGTACATTTTTTACGGTGAGTACTATAAATTATGATGAGTTTAATAATGGAAGTACTTTTCTGTTTACGTTACCCTTTAGACGAAAGGGATATGTGTTGGAAAAATATCTTTTTGGTGCGTTGCTTGGAGGAATGCTTTGGGCGTGTTTTGTTCTCATCAGTATGCTGCAAATCATAACGTCTGGAACAGATATTGTCTGGACAGAATGGTTTGTATCTGTCGGTTCTTTTTTGCTTCTTATGTTGGTGATGCTGTCAATTATGCTTCCGCTGGAGTTTAAGTTTGGGGTGGAAAAGGGCAGGACGGCGAATATTCTGATTTTCGGGATATTATTTCTTTTAGTGTTTTTTGCCGAAAAGATATTGGCGGTGTTTGACATGAGCGGAATGGTACAGAGAATAGGAGAACTTGGTGTTCCAATACTTGCTGCACTTTGTGTGCTTGCAACGGTGGTACTTATCATTGTTTCTGTTATGGTTAGTACAAAAATTATTGAAAAAAAGCAGTTTTAGCATAAAAAAAGGGGCTGTAAAAAAACTCCACTAAAGAAAAATCGCTGAAGTCGTGAGACT
>CAMBAN010000197.1 GCA_945864145.1 uncultured Lachnospiraceae bacterium
CCTACACGACGCTCTTCCGATCTCTAACAGTAATTCAAAATCCGGCGCGTTATATTTGCCTGCATAAAGAATACGTTTTTCCTCCATCGCAGTTCTTGCTTCTTCAATATACCAGTTTTCTGACTTCGTACCTGTAAAACGTATCGTATCAAGAGCATCTATCACGCGAAATAAATCCATTACAGAGGTGGACACCAGATAGATATTTTCTACAGGGTCATTTATGACAGTTATGTCAGTTGGAAGGTTTTCCGGCACCTTTCCATCCTCCGGAATCAGTAAAAAGTCTCCTTCCTTTTCTATATGAAAAAGCTTGTAATTGTCTTCGTAATATGTCACAGAAAATTGATTAGCATAGGAAAGCTCCATGCTGCTTACCAGCTTGAAGCTTTCCCAATCCAATGCTTTATTTTCTGCACTTTCTTCTTGCTTTTCCGATTCTTGTTCTGTTTGCATTTGTACACAACCACAAAGGAGTGCTACCAGACAAACACCAAGAAAAATGTGCATCTTCTTTTTCATTATTCTACCTTTGTAATACTGTCTGAAATAAAATATAAAGTATAATCAATTTCATGAGGAGTACTCATTGCTGTCGTATCAGCAGTTACCGGCATCTCCCAATCAAAACCAGGTATCGGAATTTCAAAGGTGGAGTTTCCCTCTGTATTTATTGGTTCATATTTTTCACCATCTACCACCATGTAATCATAGTTTGGACTGCTCCATATAACCACTACTGTCGTAGCACCGCTTTTTACAGTCATTGTTGCCGGTGATTCTACTGTTGTTTTACCGGAACCACCTGATAAGGTAACCTCGACAGTATAGGAACCATCCTCTAAACCTAAATCCTTACAAGTGACTATCGTTCCTTCTTTATAGGCTGTCTGTGGTAAGGAATCTGCTCTGAATACTAAAGTCCTGTCGTACCATTCCTGCTTTTTCTTACTAAAGGCTGCACAGGCAATCTCTGTATCTAATGCTTCTACCGGTACTGTAAAAACATGTGCTCCTTCTTCATTTTCTGTATAAGGAATATATTCCTTTTCTGACGCCTGTGTCGCTTCTTCCCCGGTTCCCATATATAAATAAGAATAACCCGTTCCACTCATTGTCATTTCTGCTGTCATTTCACCATTTGCTACTGTCAGCTTACAGGAAACAATGTTAAACATAGAGGAGCTGGAATCAACCGTAATATTCTCGTAAACACCATCTGTAAGCTGCTCTGTCGGCATAGCTTTTTTCGCATGTGCAACAAAAATATCCTGAATAGCAGGCAATTCACCTAAACCACGGAGAATACAAGTTACTTCATAACCCTCGGCTTCGAATACAGACTTCCAGGAGTCCTGTTCATCTCCTGCCATATCATTATTTGCATGGTCACCTGCAACAATCATAAATGGTTCTAATACAACCTTCTTGTACTCTTTTTCTTTTACTGCTGCAACAACATCATCTAAAGCAGGGGATGCTTCTACTGTTCCAATATAATAATTCTCAAAACCATTCTCTGCTAAAAGCTTCTGCATTTTATCATATACACCATTGGAATCAGCTTCTGTACCATGTCCCATAAAGCAGATTGCTGTTTCTCCATCATCATACTCTGCTGTAGCTTCCGTAATCGCCTTCATAACAGCCACAAAATCTTCATCAGAGGTTAAAAGTGGTTCCCCCACTGCAACCTTTTCAAAGGCATCTGCATACTGTGCTACTTCATCCACTAAATCTGTATACTCAAAACCATTCATTAAGTGAGTTGGCTGAATAACAAGATTCTTTACACCATTATCAATAGCTCTGTTTAAGGCTTCTCCTACATTATCAATCTTATAGCCGTCCCTTTTTTCTACATGGTCAATGATAATCTGGCTTGTAAATCCTCTTCTTACAGAATACTCATCCCCAAAAGCATCCTCCATTTTCTGTTCAATGGCACCAATTGTTAATCTTCTACTATCGTTATAGCTTGTACCAAAACTTACAACTAAAAGTTCATTATCACCGATTTCATCCTGATTTCTGATATTATCCAAGCTTGCATCACCTGTTTCATAATTTTCATCATCATCAGTTTCTGCTTCAGAAGTTGCTTCTACTGTTGTTTCTGTTGCTGACTCTGTTTCTACTACTGCTGTTTCTACAGTTGTTTTTGTTGCCTGTCCACAGCCTGCCATGCTGGTTGCGACCATGATGGCTATGAGTGCACTAACTAATTTCTTTTTCATGTTCTTCTCCTCTTCTTTTTGTGATGAAATTCAAATCGGAACGTATACAGAACATAAAAAAAGTGTACACAATAAAAAACTCCGTTGTAAAAACGGAGTAATAAGTTGCAATCTGCCCATACAAAGTATGAAACATATACGACGGCACGACTAATTACTCGTAGTCTGGAATACATTCCTGTACCAAATAACTGGCAGGTTTCCTGGCTTAGACATCAACATACCTATGCTACCTTCCCAACTTACGTCAGTGGCTGCAAAACTGCAACGCATAGGCACTCCATCAATACAGTGACGAGATCGTACAGGATTCACACCTGTTTCCCTTTTAACCACTTCTATATCTACGATACGAGCGGCACCAATTATTTCTCTATTGAATTTTTCGTTTTTCAGTGTATCACAGGTTTTTGTCTTCTGCAAGCCTATTCTTGCGCCAAATACTGTTTAAGCATCGTTAATTCCTCCGGATGCACAGAATGTGGGATCGCATTGGTAGTCATTTTTTCAATACACTCATCCAAATCCATCCAAAGTGCATCTGATACTTCCTCTTCCTGTAGCTTCAAATCAGAAACCTCTACATCTTTCCACATCATATAAACCTTAGTCACCTGATTATCATGAAAAGGTTTTTCGTGAAATGTCTCTACAAATTCGATCCTTCTTGTACCACAATAATGCAGTTCTTCCTTTTTGGCCTCCACTCCAAGTTCCTCGTAAATCTCTCTGATGGCAGACTCTTCATATCCCATTACTGCCGGGATATGCCCAGCACAGGATCTGTCATAGCAGCCTG
>CAMBAN010000198.1 GCA_945864145.1 uncultured Lachnospiraceae bacterium
ATTGATGAAATGCCGCAGTTTTTTAACGTCTTAAAGGGAGATATGAGTCTTGTGGGACCAAGACCGGAGAGACCGCTTTTTGTAGAGAAGTTTAAGGAAGAGATTCCCCGCTATATGATAAAGCATCAGGTCAGACCGGGACTTACCGGCTGGGCTCAGGTAAACGGCTACCGGGGTGATACGTCTATCCGAAAACGTATTGAATTTGACTTATATTATATTGAAAATTGGACAGTCGGATTTGATTTAAAAATTCTATTTCTGACGATATTTAAAGGTTTTATAAATAAGAATGCCTACTAGAGGTTAGCAAGTGGGTTATTTGGAGGCAAAAGATGGATACAAATCATAATAGAAATAAACATACCAAAGGAGGTAGCAATACCAGAAAGCGCTCCGCAGTGAATACAAGAGAACAGCGTCGTGATTATGACTATGGGTATGAGGAAGAGCAACAGACTCCAAGAAGACAGAATACAGCAAAGCGTAAGCTGTCGAAAAAGCAGCTGGCAAAGAAAAGAAGAAGAAAAATCGTTCTCTTTGTAGCTGAGGTTGTGGTGCTTTTATTACTGATTATTGTTTACTGGGGTATGTCAAAGGTATCAGACATTCAGTATGTGGAAATTGATGAGGATGAGATTGAAATCGCAGATGAAGTACAGCAGGCAGAGGAAACGGGTGCCATGAAGGGGTATATGAACGTTGCTCTCTTTGGTGTAGACTCCACAACAGGTGAGCTCGAAAAGAATACCCGTACTGATACCATGATTATTGCTTCTATCAATCTTGATACAAAAGAAGTTCGTATGGTTTCTCTTTACAGAGACACTTATCTGAATGTAGGTACCGATATTTATAATAAGGCAAATTCAGCCTATGCAAAGGGCGGTGCAAAGCAGGCAATGAGTATGCTGAATATGAACCTGGATATGAACATCAAATATTTTGTAACATCAGGCTTTGATGCTCTGATAGATGTAATAGATGCGGTTGGCGGTATCGAAATCGATGTAAAGGAAGAAGAAGTTGTGCATTTGAACAGCTATCAGGTATCTATTGTTGGTAAACCTGATGGTACACTCAATGCAGCAGGTGAGCCAAACTATTATGCAGAGCCATATGTAGAATACACACCGGTAGAGCATGCAGGACTTCAGACCTTAAATGGTTTACAGGCAACTGCTTATTGTAGAATCCGTTATGTAGGTAATGACTTTGCCCGTACAAACAGACAGAGAACTGTTTTGGAAAAGGTTGCAAAGAAGGCAATTACCTTAAACCCTGCAAAGCTGAATGCAATTGCAGAAGCAGTATTCCCGAAAATTTCTACAAACTTTACTTTAAGTGATATTCTTTCTCTGCTGGGAGGCGTTTCAGATTACAGTGTTGCAGAGTCAACAGGATTCCCATTTGAGGGTATGTATTATACCGGAAGAATTGGTTCTAAGGGAAGCTGTATCGTGCCGATTACGTTGTCTGATAATGTTGTGAAGCTGCATGAATTCCTCTTCCAGGAACAATGGGAGCCGACCGATACGGTAAAACAGTGTAGTGAAAAAATTAAGAGTGATACTTCGCAATATATTAGTTATTGATACAGAGGGGTTGACGTAGCTACTACTACGCTACCCCTTTCTTGATAAGGGACGGCAAATGCCGTACGCAACAAAGGGCAGATGCCCTTTATAAAAGACTGCAAGATATATAAGGTTAGGGAGATAGACACAAAATGCGTTACTCAGTGGATGTGATTATTCCGATGTATAAACCGGGCAAGCAGGCTTTTCAGCTGATTGAACGATTAGAAAAGCAAAGCTATCCTATTGGAAAACTGATTATCATCAATACAGAGGAAAAATACTTTGAAAGCAATTTTTATGGAACAGGCTTTTTAGAGAAATATCGAAATATTGAGGTACATCATATATCGGCTAAGGAGTTTGACCATGGACGAACCAGAGCAAAAGCATTAGGATATTCAAACGCTGACATTTTTGTCTGTATGACCCAGGATGCTATTCCTAAGGATGAGCATTTGATTGCGCATTTGGTGGAAGCACTGACACAGCAGAAGGATATTGCTGCTGCTTATGCAAAACAGCTTCCCTTAGAGGATTGCAGAGAAATTGAAAAATTTACCAGAAGCTTTAATTATCCGGAAGAACCGAGGATAAAAACAAAAGATGACATAGAGACTTTAGGAATTAAAACCTTTTTCTGTTCTAATGTATGCGCTGCTTATCATAGAAATATTTATGATATGGTGGGTGGTTTTGAAAAGAAAACTATCTTTAATGAGGATATGATTTTTGCCGGGCATGCAGTGAAAAAGGGCTATGCGATTGCTTATGCACCGCAGGCAGAAGTTTTCCATTCACACAATTATACATGCATGCAGCAGCTGCGCAGAAACTTTGACTTAGGTGTTTCGCAGGCACAGCATCCGGAGGTCTTTGAAGGCATTTCTTCTCAAAAAGAAGGGAAAAATCTGGTAAAATTGACAATCCGACATTTGTGTCAGATACATCAGAAAAAATGGATTCCTTATTTAGTGATATCCAGTGGATGCAAATATGTGGGATATTTACTGGGAAAGCATTATGAAAGCTTGCCACAGTGGCTCATTATGAAGTGTACAGCAAGTAAAAATTATTGGAACAGATAAAATCATAACAGGAGAAAATTGGAGGATTTATTATGTGTGGAATTGTAGGCTATATCGGTAAACTGCAGGCAGCACCTATTATTTTAGATGGACTTTCAAAGCTTGAGTACAGAGGCTATGATTCTGCCGGTATGGCAGTTTTCAATGGTGAGAAAATTCAAGTAAAAAAGTCAGCAGGCAGATTAAAGGTATTAGAAGAGTTGACTCATGGTGGTGAGACAATGCCGGGGCAAGTAGGTATTGGACATACACGTTGGGCTACGCATGGTGCGCCAAGTGATGTGAATGCGCATCCTCATTACAATGAACAGGAGACAATCGCAGTTGTTCATAACGGTATTATTGAAAAT
>CAMBAN010000199.1 GCA_945864145.1 uncultured Lachnospiraceae bacterium
ATAAGGCAGTTCCGGAAGCACTTGTTGAGAAGGTCGAGATTGACGTGGCAAATATGAAACCGGGTGAGTCTGTGAAAGTGAAAGATCTGCCGATTGCATCGAATAAAGATATTGATCTGATGACGGATCTGGAGATGACAGTGGTCACCGTTCTGGAAGCACACAATGCGGCAGTTGATGATACAGAAGAGGAAACAGTGGAAGAAGCTTAGGCGGAGTTTAAAAGAGAGTTTTAATTGAACTGTGAGAATGCCTTTATTCAAGTATGAGTATGTTTGCTTGGATAAGGGCATTTTTGTATAATGTAAAACATCGATTTTAATAATTGGATGAAACCGTTATAGGCAGTAGACAGAACATTTGGTATAATTCTTAAGGAAAGTATCAGATTCAGAGCAGATAATAAAAGAGCAGTTCTGGAAAAAATAGAACTGCTCTGAATGTGATTCTTTCTTATTGTACCAAGTCGCGGACGTTTAGCCGGGATGTATATGGGGATTGCTTTTCTCCCCCAAGCCGAAAAGTGAAATTTCTGCCTTACAAGCTATGGAAATTCCTATTGTTTTTTGAACAACAAAGAATTTTAGGCATGCTTCGCAGACTTTCCAACGGAAAGCCTGAAAAAAACGATATAAATATACTGAATTACCAATCATTCTGTGCATATGTCCTTCCGACTGGTTTCATGCTGCAGCAGCCACATGCGGGGCAGATTGTGATATCAAAATTCCAGACTACTTTCAACAGCTCTGCAATAGAAAGTCCTGTAAACCTCTGACGGAACTTTTGATGTCCCTGTAGTTTAAAAATGAGTTTTAGATTCTTCGCTTTTGAACGATTGTTCAAAAAACCATAATAACGTACTTTTTGAAAACTATGAGGCAGCACATGCATCAGGTATCGCCGAATAAATTCCTGATTGGTAAGAGTAATCTTGCGTTTGGGATCACCGGAACTTTTACCACGTGCTGAAAAAGTTACTTCCTTTTCAGTGACCGACAGGATCCGGTTGTTGGAGATGGCTATCTTATGTGTATATCTTCCAAGATATTCGAGGGCATTGCCAAATCCATTAAATGTTTCTTTTATGTAAGGACACCATTCTTTTGCATAAAGATCATTTTTGAATTCCTTCCACTCATAGGAGTTACGTAGTTTCTCGCAGGAGGAAGAGAAAGAAAGCTGTTTCTGTTGATACATGTGATCAAGACAGGAGAGGTATTTGCCTTTAAATTTATCCCTGAGTACTTTAACCGGAATAAAAAACTTGTCTTTTGACTTACGTATCTTTTGCTCCTGTGTGAGACCGCCGCCTGAAATGATACAATGCATATGCACATGGTAATCCAGTTCCTGATTCCAGGTATGGAGAACCTGAATGATACCGGGTGTTGCTCCGAGATACTTCTTATTGGCTGAAAGTTCCAGAAGTGTTTCAGCGCAGCATCTGTGAAGCAGACCATAAAGAGATTTCTGGTTACAGTAAATCAGGTGGTTTAATTCATGTGGGAGAGTAAACACTACGTGGAAATAAGAAGAGTCAATGACTTCTGCCCTGCGCTTATCTACCCAGATTTCTTTGTTAACAGCCTGGCAGTTCGGGCAATTCCGGTTGCGGCAGGAATTATTGTGAATCTCGATATGTCCACATTCTGTACACTCACTGATGGAATACCCCAGAGTTCCGGATTTACAATCCATGATGGCTCTGGAAGCTTTTTTCTGTATATCGGATTGAAAAAAATCCGAATTACAATAATCCGCATAAGAAAAATCCCAAATCTGCTGTATCTTAGACTTATTCATGGAAGGTACCTCCCATCTTATCAAAGGGGCTTGGGGAAGCCGAAAGGGTGCGGGCAGACAGATGCACATAAATTAAAGTAGAGGAGATGGAACGGTGACCCATAAGATTTTTTAAAGTTAGCAGATCCGTACCGTCTTCGTAATGATAGGTTGCGAAGGCATGACGGAAAGTGTGGCAGGTGAAGCGGTGTTCCCAGCCTAGTTCCCTCTCATGAGAACGGATAAAATCAGGAACACTCTGATGGTCAATCGGCTTGGAGGGATTTCTTTTCTGAGGAAAAAGCCAGTCCTTTGGACGCTTCTCAGGAGGGAGAGAATACCAGTATTGCAAGATAAGCTGCCAGGCATTTTCTGAAAGCTGGGCATAACGGTCAGAGCGGCTCTTTGAAGCACGGATATGGATGCGGTTTCTTGAATGTTCGATGTCGGAACATTTCAAATGACGGACTTCACCAATACGGAGTCCAGCAGAGAACATCAGACAAAGAAGGGCTTTAAATTTAAGGTCAGAAATAGAAAAAAGGAAGGTCTGCATTTCTTCCCTGGTAGGGATAAAAGGGATATAGGAATCAAACCTACGGAAGGGAATCTGGTAGGGATCCCATTGTTTGTGAAGAACAAATATGGTGAAGAAACGCAGCTGGGAGATACAGCAATTTATCGTCCGGTCAGAAAGAGAGCGTTCTTTCTGGATCCAGAAGATGAAATTTCTCATTTCCTGCCAGGATACATCTTCCGGAGAAGTATGAATGACATCGGAAAGATACTGAAGGTATGCAGAGATATATGTAGAATAAGAAACAATGGTATGGTCGGTAAGACCGCGAAGGGAGAGCATCTCCCGAAAAGAATTTAAATGATCGTCCATAATGGAACCTCCTAAGTAAAAAATAAAATAACAGCAAGAACCAGACATTTATTTGGTTACTGGGCGGTGGACGATAAAATTTTTCAGATATGTAGTTGTTGAGTTTAAAAATCCATGATAAACTAAGCATAGCAGTTCTTGTGAATATGTAGTTGTTTTGTGTGGTAACTTAACAATACAACATATACACAAAAACTGCTATTTTTTTTTGAAAAAAGTAGTGGTTTCACGTACTTAGGGCTAGCCGTCGCGCTAGCGACTTGGTACAATAATGGACAGGTATTGAAGTTTTATCCTGTCCATAGAAAGGAGTAGAATGATT
>CAMBAN010000200.1 GCA_945864145.1 uncultured Lachnospiraceae bacterium
GGTTTCCGCAGTAATCTCCAAATCCAGCGCATTATCTCCGGCTTCGATGTGGAGATTTCCTGTGTTGGTATTCCCATTTTCGTCCTGCTCCGCAAATCCTAAATCTCCCATAGTAAGCAGGGCATCGACATTTTTATCTCCACTGTACTTAATCTGGTCACCGGTCAGGTAGCTGGTCTTGGCCATCTCAACAATCTCCAGCTCCTGTACACCATTCATGGCACCTTCACCGGTAATCACGCTGACTGCCGTAGAATTAGACACCTTGGTGGTCTTCTTGCTGTAAGCAGATTCAAAACGCATATTGTTCAGGTACTTGCTCTGCAGATTTTTCAACTTGGTATTCAGACTCTTCCATGCGTCCTGTTTCCACTGCAGCTTAGTCTGTGCTTTTTTCGCATCATCCACCTTGGTCTGTCTGACAGCTACCAATTCCTGTACAATGCTCTCTGTATCCATACCGGACATCAGTCCTGATAATCTCATTGCCATAGGGAGTTCCTCCTATCTTTCCTTACTTCTTCTAAATAGTACTTTTATCTCTTCTCATCCACCAGAATACCTGCCATCTCCCACACTCTGGCAATCATATCCAAAGTCTTCTCGGGCGGAAGTTCCTTGATAGTTTCCTTGGTGGTCTTATCTACAATTTTAATGGTAACGCGGTTGGTTTCCTCATGGATACCGAAAATTGCCTCTGAATTGGCCGCCATCTTCTTATTCAGGTTCTCAACAGCCTTCCTAATCTGGTCGTTCTTAGCCTGCTGATCGCTGTTCTGTTCCGCAGAAGCATTGTTCTGTCCCTTGCTCTGGGCATTCTCCACCACTTTAGTCGTCTTATCGACTGCCTCTACCGGTTGTACCGGGTTTGCAGGTACTTCACTTGTTTTTTCTGTTGTCACAGGCTTCTGGGGTACGCTGCCCTGTGCCTGAATACTCATAACACTTGATAATGGTTCGATTGCCATATCTGTCACCTCCGTGTGAAAACGGTGCATTTGCCTGCACCAGTCCCTTGTTTTCCTTCATTTCAAGATTTATTTGGCACAATGCCGTTCCTTTTACAGGGTATTGTGCTGGTTTCTAAAGTTTTTATCGGTGATTTGTTTTCAAATATTAATAGGGAAGTGCAAAAATTTTGCTTGGGGACGTTCCCAATGTCATTTAGTTAGCAATAAAGGCGTCGATTGTGTTATATTATTTCATGTAAAACTCTTACACTTACACAGACAGTTCTCGGGTTCACAGTCAAAAATTTTATTTTTGAAAATGGCGAACAGACGGTCTGGGGAGACCGCCTACTGAAAGGTGTTTGATTGTTTGGTTTTACCGATAAAGCAGTGTCCGTTCGACCTGCCGGGTCACGTTTCTCTCAAACTTTCTGCCAGGTCTGACGGGCACATTACAATGCTGTATGTATTGTAGGATGTTATTCAACTTACCGCATATATATTTTACACATGCCTTAACCACCCTGGTAAAATCCGGGAGGTATTGATACTTTCTTTTCTTTTTGTCGCCGCTGTTCTTTGTAGAATACAGTACGATTGCTGAAGCGAAATTGAACAAAGTAAGTTTTGCAAAAATCTCTTGGAGCCTCAGATTTTCGTTTTTAGAATGAATATATACGAGTTCTGACGCGTATTTCAGATGGCGGAACGAAGTCTCGATACCCCATCTGAGATTATAAAGCTCTTTGATATCTGATGCAGAAAAACTATCTCTTGGGAGATTTGTAACAATCATCTCTTTTTTTCCCTCTCCAATACCAATTTTAAGGATACGTAAGTCGATTGTATCGGATTCATCACTGTTTGGTTTGACATAATCATAGGTACGATTAGAGTAAATGACACATACATTCGGTTTTTCCTTCCAGATATTTTTCCTGCTTTTTGTGAATGTGAGACTTATATCAACATCAAAGAAATCAGCAGCGTATACATTTGGATCAATGACGTTTCTCCAACCTGTACGCTCGGGAGCTCTAAGTAGAAAGAAGCCCTGGTTATGGATTACATGGGCAATGTCATTGTAGGAGCAAAATCCTCTGTCAGCAATAAAGATTGTGGGAATGTCATAGTCATAACGGTCAACCATCCTGCAAAAAGCTTCATGCTCATTTATGGCATTTCCGTATTGCATGAACGCATCTAGGTAAATTTTATTCAGACAATCATAAAAAACTGTCATGTGCATCTGATTAATCCCTTTGCGATTCTTGATATTCTGCACAAAAGTTTTTGGGTCATTAGGGTTATAGGGGAGATTCAGGCGGGTTCCATCACAGGCAACAAGTTGATAGCCCATGAACTTCTCAGTTCGTGGAATTGTATTCGTAAAAGAGTAAAACAGATCACGAAAAGCATCGGATTGAAGACGTGATTTTCTCTGTAAAATAGCGGATGGAGACGGCATGTTTTCTTCTGGAAAATAGTTCATGATTTCAGTTGCCAGACTGTTGTTCATGGAAAGCATGGTAAAAAGTATTGTATCCAAGAAAGAGATTTTTCTTTTTCTAGAGAAAAAATTTCCTGGCTCAATCAGGTACTGGTCTTTTTGCTTCTCTATTTCGGAGATGGCAGAAAGAAGGTTGTTTTTCACTTGACTTGCAATGTTCGAATTCATTGTTTGACCTCCGTATATGAATGTTTATATACAAAGGCGGAGCAACATTTTTTGGTCATCTTGTCAAGTGTTTTTTGATATTTTTATGAGTTTTTTACGATAAAAAGGAGCTTCTAACGAAGCTCCTAAAAAGTTATATTTTAATAGATTGTGGCAAGGGGAGACTTAACTAAATGACATTGGGACGTTCCTTTTGCCACGACCAGCGCCCTTTGGCTTGCAGCAGGGGGGATGCGGGGCAAAATAATACCGGGGTCAAAAGCCCTTTGGTCTTGAAAATGTCAGAATCGTTTGTC
>CAMBAN010000201.1 GCA_945864145.1 uncultured Lachnospiraceae bacterium
AAAGCAGATGTTGCCAGAAGTAAAACATCTACTGGATTGGGACTATCTATTGCAAGGGGGCTTGTAAAACGTATGAATGGTGAGATTGGAGCAAAGATAGATGAAAACGAGTTTATTGTTGAGATGAGCTTTCCGATTGTAAAAGATGGAATGGGGAAATAATAGGAAGTTGTTTAAAATAAAGATTTTGACATATTGAGAATTTAATGCTAATATAATTATAGAAAAGGTGCTACCGATAGACGGTTAGCCCACATAATGATTAGTTAAGAAAATAACCGTTCAGTTTGCGAGGCTGGGGCGGTTATTTTTTTGTGTGATTGCATCCTATTGCGTAACCAAGTCCAAAGGCTGTTAAGCATAAGCTGATAACAGCAATCAGACCTTCGAGAGTCAACATTAGCATCCCCTCCTTTAGCAAGATTTCCGCAGATAATCTGGGGATTTCTATGTAAACAGAGGGTCACAGTCCCTCTGGAGAAGGACTAACCGCCTACCGTGTATGGTAGCACCTATAGGAAGTATAACAAGAGAAAGAAACAGATGCAAGGTATACCTTTTTGGTATATAATTAAAGAAAAATGCTATCGAAAAAATACATTTATATTAAAGGGGTATACCATGATTATTTTAAAGAAGAATGCACAGGAGTACGTATATAAAAATTTATGTAACTATTCAGAACCACCCTTATTCAAAGATGAAATCAGGGTGGCCTGAGATCGCATTTTTGATTGCTTCGTAAGCATTGTATCCCTGCTTATGTGCCGTACCAACGTAGGACATGATTTTCAGATAATCTCTGGCACCTTCCTCAGTTCGGAAGCATCCGGATACTTTAGTCTTGACTTTTATCATCCGAAGATCACGTTCTGCCTGGTTATTATCAAACGGAACCATAAAGTTATGGATAAAAAGGCAGACTGAGGCCTTGTAATTCGCAAGACGTTCTACAAGGGCAAGGATTTTTCCTTTTTTCTTCCGACCACGTTTTTTCTTCGTGGTTTCGGGAAGTGGATTTTCCTTCCGGGCCTGTTCGATGAGTTCATCATACTTCTTATCGAACTTATGATAGTGATAATAGCTCAGAGAGTCCTTACCTTTCTCTATGGCTTTATCTTTGACCTTTTTCATTTCCACTAAAAGGTCTATAAATGCAGATGCCCATTTCTGCTCAGGATGATTTTCATCAATCCCTGTTAATTCACGGAGAAGATGGGCACAACAGACTGCATGCTGCACATCCGGATAATTCCAGTAGGAAGCCCAGCAGTCATGCATGGCGATCCCTTTGAATTCCGAGAGAACACCGCATTGCTCCATGCCTGCAGTTCCACGTTTGGGACTGATAGCAAGATATGTGTATTCACAGTTTGAGGCATCATGAACCCACCAGAGTTTTTTATCCACTCTGGTTCCGGTTTCATCGAAATGTCCAAGCGCGGAACCGATCATCTTATCCTTGATCTTAGCTACTGTTTCACTCAGACTGTCAGCACATCTTTTTACCATGCTGCTGATCGTTCCTGTTGCAATCGGAATGTTAAATACTCCGGAAAGAATCTCATGGGTGCGTTTGATGCTGACTGCACCTACGGTATTTAATGCAACTGCTAATGCCTGAAGGTTTTCGCCATACTGTACGGCTGCTTTTACGTCAGAAGGGAAAGCACCTCTGCGTGTATCTCCGTACAGCATACAGATTGGAAGTTCCAGTGCCTGATGCTCCGTTACATTGACTGTAACAACCGCATCAATAACATGGCGTTTCTCAGCGATACACGCAGTGCCCTTGCATATCTGATAATGCGGGCATCCTTCACATGCGGAAGGCATATGTTTGACTATTTCATCCGGAGCTGTTATTACCGATAAATGTGTCCCCTGATGTCCGTTTTGACCACCAACCTTTTTACCGGATGGTTTTCGCAGACTCTTAGGGGCAGGCTTTTTGAAACCATCACTTGAAGGTGGTTTGGAACTGTTTTTGGAGTTCTTATTAAGCTGTTCCTTCAGTTCTTGTATGGTCTGATTTAACTCAGCAATAGTTGCAGTGAGCATTTCATTCTGCTTGAGTAATGAAGCATTCTGTTCAAGCAATTGCTGAACCATTTCAAGTGTAACATTTACTGGCATTCAGACCACCTTCTTCCGTTAATTTGATACTTCTATTTTAACGGAAAATGACCCAAAAAGCGAATCGTGTCATTTTGATATACTGTCAAAATGACGGTGGATAAGTAGTAAAAATCAAAGGATAACGGCCAATAACGCTCGGATAAAATCCACAAATAGAACGTTATCTGACTGTAATCGAAGATTTATAGTTTAGTTATCCACAAGCAAAAAGCACTTGGCAGTTGCATTGAAAAGTTATCCACTTTTCGCAATAAAGCCATGGCAAAACAGAAATTTTATTTTCTCCGTTTTGCCCAAAAATCAATGTACTCTAAATGGGGTGCTGAATAGTTACAAATTTATTAACAATATCTTCTGTTGAAGAACAAAGGATTGATTCAAAAATTAAAATACAGAGGGATCAGATAAAAGTATGTGTTATAGATGATGAAGGATTTGACATAAACACCCTATATGCTTTGGGATATAAAAATATACGGAAAAAGATTCAATTTGAAAATATGGATGAATATCAGGAATTTGATATAATCCTTTGCGACGTGGAAGGAGTGGGGGTAAGTGTTGATGCGGAAAAACAAGGATTAGCTGTAGCTGAGCAGATAAAAAATGTGTATCCGGAAAAGATTGTTTTATTGTATTCTGGAAAAAATATTGAAACATTTGGAGAAATGCCAGCTAATCTTGATGGTTATTTAAGAAAGCAATCTTCT
>CAMBAN010000202.1 GCA_945864145.1 uncultured Lachnospiraceae bacterium
TGCCTCACTTAGCAAAACATTTCCGGTCAGATGCTGATTTCTTAAGATACTTGCCTGATAGAATGCAGCACTGGAAACTGTTGATGGCATCGTTGCAAAAACAACAACAACACATAAAACTGCTGCAATTCCCCTTTTTAACCAATATTTCTTTGTCGTACTTAATTTTTCATACCATTCTATCATGGTGCTATCCCCTCGTTCTTTCACCCTTAGAATTTTACAAAGTTTGCTACTTCCTCTTTCAGTGCCTTTCCTACTGCACTGTTTTCTTCCATTTTTTCATTTACAGTACTCATATTTGCTACCAGAGAGTCAACATTCGCTGCTGCACTGGTTACGCCTCTTGCGCTTTCCTCCATGGCTGCATTGATACCCTGAATAGCCTGTGCCATTTCTGCTATACTTGTTAAGGTTTCTTTTGCATTCGTTGCACATACATTCATGGTCTGGTCGATATGTGTCGCATCCTCGCTGTACTGTCTTCCGCCAACTACAAAGGACTGATAATCAGGCAATACATTTTCATTGATATATTCAATAATCTTATTAGAAGACTGTACCAGACCATCTACTGCTTCCACTACCAAAACGTTGATATCCTGAATCCTGTTTGCTGTCTGCTCTGAGGTATCTGCGAGTCTTCTAATCTGCTCTGCAACAACAGCAAAGCCTTTTCCTGACTCTCCTGCTCTTGCTGCCTCAATAGATGCATTTAATGACAGTAATGTCGTTTCTGAAGCAATGGAAAGAATTTCTTCTGTCAGTTCATTGATAATCTGTACATCCTTACTCTTTTCTACGGCATTTTCCATTTCTGTTGTAATCTCACCCATCATATTGCTGGTGATTTCCATATTCTTCTTTGCATTTTCCTCAAGTGCAACAGCTCTTTCCTTCATCTGCTGTGTATACTGAGAAATAACCTCTGTCTGTTCTGCTACATCCTTTACCTTTTCTTCTACAGAAATGGTATT
Source organism: uncultured Lachnospiraceae bacterium (assembly GCA_945864145.1). GTDB lineage: Bacteria > Bacillota > Clostridia > Lachnospirales > Lachnospiraceae > COE1. The sequence goes on from CAMBAN010000202.1 coordinate 978, forward strand.
GTCATTTACATTCTTTGTCGTTGCTGATACTTCTTCCATGGTTGCTGATAATTCTTCCATAATGGTAGAAATATCATTGGTATTGTCGGAGGAAGCAGTAACGCTGTCAGCAACGTCGGTTACAACCTGGTCAAGGACATTTGTATTGGAAATAATTTTACTCATGATGCCCTGCAGGGTCTGAATAAAGCTGTTGATACCCTCTGAAGACTCTCCAATTTCGTCCTTCTGTTTTGTATTTAATCTCTTGGTTAAGTCACCCTTACCTTCATTAATATCATTAATGACCTCATAAATCTGGTCTTTTTGTCTCTTTAATGGTCTTACAACATTAAATAAAATCATCATGGCAGAAGTAAAGAAGGTTGCAATTTCTGCAATGATTACAAATACAATAATTGTCTCTGCTGCCTGGAAGGTGCTAATCTGCTTGCTTGCAAGGCCTGCAATCATATCATCATTGTCTGCAATCAGGGTCGCTATATTAACCTCGATGGTTTCCTGCCAGGTAATCATCAAATCATTTAATAAATCAAAGGCGCCGTCTGCATCATATTTTGCCATGTCCATTACATCATAAATATCTGTAATGGCAACCTGTAATTGGTTAAAGGTTTCTGAAATCAAGCTGTGATGTTCTTCCGGGAAATTGTCCTTTACGGAATTCAGATATTTTTCGTAATAAGTATAACCCTCTGAAATTGTTCCAAGCTGTTCCTTCACATATTCGTACAGTACCTCATCCTTTGGTGTAGAGCAAAAGGTCAATGCATATTTCTGTGCAATTTGGAAGTTTTCACTTACCTCATCAAGTGTAATGATATTGTTAACACCATTGTCAGAAATCTGTGAGCTTGCCTGTTGATTCATAAGCAATGCCACAAAGCCTGTAACTGCAGCTACTAAACCAATGATACATACCAAAAGTACCGGAACCATCAGCTTTACTAAAATACTTTCTCGCTTAATACGCTTTTCTGTTTTTGCTTGTTCCATCTTTTCTCCCCCTACTACCTTGTTTATTTTCAGGCAATATGCCTTCCTCAGCCTAAATGTACTCTTTTATATTTTCTCATATTAACACTTAATTGTCTACTATTTTCAGATAATTTAGAAAATTTAGTTGTTATGTCACTTTTCCCTTGTATTTTTTTATTAAAAAAGACCATAGATTTTTTCATCCATGGTCTGTCTCTTTCTATTTACAGCATGAGTTTCCCTTCTATGCCTGTAAAATCTATTGTTTTTTCTGTTCCGTCCTTTAAGAGTATCTTTACAGGACCGTAGCCTCCCTTTTTCTGTGGGTCTGTGTAGCAAACCTCTTTGATAGGGAAAAGCTCCTCTGTTGTAAAGTCCTCTAAGGATTCCCTGGTAATTACCTGCGAAATCAAGATTGACTGCTCGTACTGGTTGTGTTTTTCCTGTCTCAGGCTTGCATAAGGAATGATGGAATGCTCTGAATCAGGATTGGTACCTGTGCTTTTTATATAAGAAATACTATCCCATCCATCATAGATTGTCATGGCAAGCTGCTTTTCTTTTCCGGTAAAATCCTTGCCTTTCAGGATAATTGCCTTGGCATCTCCCTCTTTTTTTGTAAGAATTTGAGTGCCGTTATCAGGAAATCCGTATGCACCAAGTGTAAGCTCAACAGGCTTTTTAAACAAACGCAGCTTATCTACACGTATCACACCATAAGGTACGGTAAAATCAGCCAGATTGATTGCCTGTATCCAATGACATTCCTCCTCTAAGCGATAATTGAAAAATTGTCTTCGATATAATACCCCTTCCTTTTCTCCATGCCAGAAGGTCACATTTGCCTTTTCATAGGTATCTGTTTTCACATCATGG
>CAMBAN010000203.1 GCA_945864145.1 uncultured Lachnospiraceae bacterium
GAAATTATATCTTTCGATTTTTTCATCGGCTCTCTTCACTCCCGCTATCCATTTTATCTTCTGGTGCATATATAGCCATTATACTGCTACTGTCATCATCGTGATCAATATGTATCCAATAATCTCTTATCCAATACCCCGTGTGACTTTTCCCCAGTGTATAAAGCTCATTTGTATGAAAATCCACTATACATACTTCCGGAAATCTACCTTTGGAATCGCTCCATTCCATTTCATCCTGATACATGGAAAGGACTTTATCCAGACAATTCTGGCATAAGTATTTTTTAATCACTTCAAAATCCGGTTTACTTTTTTCTCCGTAATTTACTTTACCCTCAAAAATCCCATGATTTGGCATCCCATTGATCTGGAAACTGCACTTTTCCTCTCCATGTGAAGATGACGTAATACTTAATCCACCATCACTGATGATTTCCGTACCATCATCAGAATACACACGAGTATCTAATGTTGATATTTCCATTGTATTCAAACATACTAAACCCAACATTCCCGATTTTCTGTAATATGGCATCAAGCTTCTTTCATTATTTCCGCAAATGCAGCACTCTTTCTGGCTAATTTCAGATTTCACATCCGGAATTTGAAAATTATTCTCTGCTTTTGTTGTTACCGCATTCAATTTATGTACGCATCCCGTACAAAGCAGTGCAATCACAATTGCACCAAGTATTCCTTTTTTCTTCATTCCTACCTTCTCCAACACACAAAAAAAGAACAGTCCAATTTTTTCTTGAACTGCTCTTATTTCTTTAAACTCCTCATAAGAGATAAAACGATCTCTCTTTCTTTAACTTCCAATCCATCCCAAATATCCAATAGCTCTGTTTGATCAGATGTCAAATCTAATTTGCCACTGTCTCCTGCAAAAAATTGAGCCAATGATATTCCAAATGCATCACATATTTTCTCAAGCGTTGGAATCGTCGGAATGCTGTCTCTGGACATTATATTTCCTAATGCTGTCTGCGACATTCCCGTAAGCTGTGAGAGTCGATATTTAGAATACCCACGTTTTCTGCATAATTCAGAGATCCTTTTTGGAATATACTCTTCTATACGCAAGTATTTTACACCTCTTCTCTGACCTATTTTTACATACATTGTAACCATAAATCAGCGAAAAGATTAGAACCATACCGCTTACTTAAATACTCTAGTTTACTTGAGTATTTGGGTAAAAAAAAGAAAAGCAGCTCTTAATGCCTATTCAATTGTATTTTTTATCAAATCCATCTTCTTTAACAAAGTAATGGCATCTTCCAATACCTGCCATATAAGAAATATCCGCATACCGACAATCTACTGTTTGTAAGCAGGCAATATAATCATTGATTATCATTCTGTCATGCTCCGGCAAATCTAATTCCATAAATCTCACAGTCTGATGTTAGCATCTAATTAGTACAAAACAAAAATGAGATATTCCCTTGATACAAATAAAATGTATAATAACAAGAGGAGGAACTCATCATGTCATGTAAGAAAACTCAACACACCAAACAATTTAAGTTGGATGCTATCAACTATCGAAAAGAACATCCGGATCTCACTCAGGTAGAATGTGCCAAGAATCTTGGCATCGGAGTCAGCACTCTTGCCAGATGGGAAGCGCAATTCCGAGACAATGAAGGCGACATTCCTGTTAGGGGTTCTGGTAATTACGAATCCGATGAAGCCAAGGAAATCGCACGTCTTAAGCGCGAGCTTCGCGACGCTCAGGATGCTCTTGATGTGTTAAAAAAAGCCATCGGCATTCTGGGGAAAGATTAACAGAAGCTATCTACACTGAAGTTTCTGCCAAAGTAGAGGCATCTAAAGTTACTGGACGCCGCGTCTCTACTTCCGGAATGCTGAAATTTTTAGGCGTATCTCGCTCTGGATATCGAGCTTTTCTGAATCGAAAAGTTTCTCCTTCAAAGCAGCGTAAAGAGGCTATAAAAAAGGAAATCCAGAAAATCTACGACAAATCCAAACAGAACTATGGTGCTCCCAAAATCACTCAGGAGCTCCGCAAGGCTGGCGAAATCATCGCCGAACGCACCGTAGGTAAATACATGCGTGAAATGGGCATTAAAGCCCAGTGGATTAAACCGTGGACCACCACAACGAGAGACTCCGATTTCAGTGAAGAACTTCGCAACATTCTTGATGAGCAGTTTAACCCAGAATGTCCTAATGCCGTTTGGTGTACTGACATCACTTACATTTGGACGCAGGACGGCTTTGTATACCTTAATTGCATCATGGACTTATTTGCCAGAAAAATCATCGCATGGACACTTTCTGACACGATGGAAGTATCCACTGTTATTGAAACTATTAATAAAGCAAAGGCCTATCGAAAAATCGATTTCCCTTTGATTATTCACACGGATCGTGGCAGCCAGTATGTTTCTAATGCTTGGCGCGAAGCCACTGAAAAAATGCAACGCAGTTATTCTCATACAGGTTATCCGTATGACAATGCCTGCATCGAATCTTTCCATTCCCTTATTAAACGTGAATGGTTAAATCGTTTCAGTATTCGTAACTACAACCATGCTTATCGTCTGGTATTCGAATACATAGAAACATTCTATAACACTGTCAGAATCCACAGCCACTGTGGCTATGTATCACCTGACGAATATGAAAAGCTGTATGAGAGGGGTATGTTACTGTCTGCTGCTTAGCAGGCAGAACTTCTCATTTTAATTTGTACTAAATCTTGACATAGGACCA
>CAMBAN010000204.1 GCA_945864145.1 uncultured Lachnospiraceae bacterium
CCCTTGTTGAAAAGCAAAAGGCTAAGGCTATCAAACAAGCCAAGAAACTATTGCAACGAGAAGGATTACTTCCTCCTGATGAACCATTAGCTTCTTAATCTGATTTACTTTTACTATAACACTTCAAAAAGTTACCTGTATAAGACAGCTTAGTGAAATGCGCCCATTTACTGGCTATCCACTACTTTCTTTCACACTATTCTCTTGAATAGCCTCTCCCATGCCGGAAGTTCTGTAATTTTATGCATATTATCCGCGTCCTTTCCAGACATAAAAACCAATTTTCTATCTTATCAAAACGCCACTAAAAAACTGTTCTTGAAATGCAATCTGTGCATATATTTCATCATCACTCGGAAGTTCTATATCACTATGTATAACTCCTTTTTCGTCACAAGGAACCACAATCCATTTCGTTTCATTATCATCATATCGATGATATACTGCAATAACTTTTCCTGTATATTCTGCAACAGCCGAATTCTCTCCAAAAAGATAGATATCCTGCTCTGCTCCGTCTCCACCTTTTATCCCGGTAACATACCCATAATTGATTGGATAAATCATCTCTTTATGACGTGGGTGGCAACTTCCCTTAGGACGATCTATCTTTCCGCTTACTACTTGACCAATAATATCCTGATATCGGTTTGATGGGACAGGGTTGTCCTCAAATCCTAAAATATCTTTCATATTCAGACAGCAATCACCATGATCATACATTTTTCTAATTTCCGCTACTGTGAGCCATCTTGTTTGAATCACTTCATTTGTTGTTGCTCTTTGTAGGTCTGGTTCTTCTGTTGTTTCAAAATAATAAGAATCTCTTATCCAGTTATGTCTAAATCCGTCATAAGTAAGAGCTACTTTTGTAGCAAGAACAGTTGCTTTTTCACGTTCTAACGTGATTCCTACTTCCTCAAATACTTCTCTTAAAGCAGCATCTAAACTGGTATCTCCTGCTATGGAATGTCCCGCAACAGTTTCCCACTTTAATGGATCCGTATCCTTATCTGCCGAGCGCTGTGACACCAAATATTTCCCGGTTTTAGGATTCTTAATCCAAACCATAACCCATAAATGAAATTCATCTTTCAAAAGATTCTCCTGTTCTCCACGAGCGCAAATTTTTCCATTTTTCTTCCGATCTATTGTATATACATCCCACAATTCACTCATTCCCAATACTCTCCATTTTTATAGACATATTTTGTAAAATACATGCCTATTAGACCTTCCTCTAAATCATTTTAAAAAATTCTAATGCCTCAACAATCGCATCCTCTTTCTCCTTCGGACACTTAGGCTGTCTGGTATCATCAGATTTAAGTTTATTGTAATTCTCACGCTCTATAATTCCATACTTAGCCTTAACCTGCGCAATATAAAGGTTAGATACTTTCATCCCCTCATTATGCTCTGCCACATATGACTTGATTTCCTCATAGGTTGCTTTACTCTCAGCAGAGGTAATATCTAACTCATCCATATCCAGTCTCACATTCACATGATGCTTCGCTTCATGAAGTTTGGACAATAAACATACCGTCTCCACATGATCGGTCCAGCCAAACATGTCTACAGGTTGCGCCTCTTTTGCAAAATATCCCTTTTTCTTAAACCATTCCAAATCTCTGCCTAAGGTTTCCGGATTGCAGGACACATATACCACACGTTTTGGAGAAAGTACAGAAACTGCTTTAACAAACTCCTCTGTGCTTCCGCTTCTTGGCGGGTCCATAACAACGACATCAACCTTTTCATGTTTTTCTGCCATTCTCAGCATACATTCTGTTGCATCTGCTGCAATAAAATGGATATTGTTTACCTGATTTCTCTTTGCGTTTGCCTTCGCATCACGCACTGCATTTTTATTGAGCTCAATGCCAATGACTTTTCCTGCTTTGGAAGCCATTGCCATACCAATGGTACCAATACCGCAATATGCATCGATTACAACCTCATTTCCTGTAAGACCTGCTGCCGCAATCGCCTTTTTGTACAACACCTGTGTCTGCGCTGCATTTACCTGATAAAAGGAATTGGGAGAAATCCGAAAGCGTAATCCGCAAAGAACATCCTCAATATAACCCTCACCATAAAGGTTGTTATTTTTCTCTCCCAGTACAAAAGTAGTATCCTGATTATTAATATTTTGCACAATGGTGGTTATCTCAGGGTGGCGTTTTCTAAGTTCTTCTATAAAATGGTTTTTATGTGGAAACTCCGGTGATGCTGTAACCAGCACTACCATGATTTGCTTCGTTGACATTCCTTTTCTGATAAGAATGTGTCGCATCAATCCTCTTCCGGTATCCTCATTGTATACCCAAAGCTTAAATGACTGAATCAATTCTGTTACTGTTTTGATAATCGCAGACGCCTGAGCATCCTCAATCCAGCAATCCTTTATTGGCACAATATTGTGCGTTCCTGCCGCATAAGTTCCTGCAATGACTTCATCCTTCACCTTACCAAATACAGCATGCACTTTATTTCTATAATGGAACGGATAATACATACCGGCTACATCCTGCACCGGACAATATTTTCCAACATATTTTTCTACCAGCTTCTTTTTCTGTATCAGCTCTTCTTCATAGCTTGTCTGTCCCATATGACAGGCACCGCATTTCTCTACATATGGACATTTTTCTTTTATCACTTGGAAACCTGCTGTTACTCTTCCCAGTAAAAAATGATATAGTGGTAGTGGGGAAGGTCGGATGGTTGAGAGGGTGGGG
>CAMBAN010000205.1 GCA_945864145.1 uncultured Lachnospiraceae bacterium
AGTAAAGACAAGGATGACATCTGCATGTCAGCGGATGTGGCATTTGCACTAAAAAATCTGCGTTCTTTTATGTTTGAACGTGTTTACTCGAATCCTATGGCCAAGGGAGAAGAGAAAAAAGCAATTGATTTGGTAAAGACATTATATGAACACTATATGAGTCATACAGAAGAATTACCTAAGTTCTTTGTAGAATTGGGATTAAAGGGAGAGCCTAGGGAGCAGGTGGTATGCGATTATATCAGTTCAATGACAGACCGTTATGCGATTGCGTTATATGAGGAATTGTATATTCCTAAATGCTGGTCAGGATATTGATAAGTGAGCAAAAGTGAAAGGCAAGGAAAAATATGTATTACCCGGATGAACTAATAGAGGAAATTCGGCAGAAAAATGACATTGTTGATGTGATTTCAGGCTATGTTGGTCTACAAAAGAAGGGAAGCAACTACGTATGCTGTTGCCCGTTCCATAGTGAAAAGACGCCCTCTTTTTCTGTAAATCGAAACAGGCAGATTTATAAGTGCTTTGGATGCGGCGAAGGTGGAAACGTCGTGACTTTTGTCATGAAATATGAAAACTGTACGTTTCCCGAAGCAATTAAGATATTGGCAGATAAAGCCGGTGTCACGTTACCGGAGGTAGAATATTCAGAAGAGGCAAAAAAACGTGAAACCAGAAGACAACGACTGCTTGAAATTAATAAGGAAGCAGCAAAATTCTATTATGTACAGCTTCGCAGTCCACATGGGACAAGAGCGAAGGAATATTTGGATAAAAGAGAGCTTACAGATGAAACACGTAAGAACTTTGGACTTGGTTATGCACCGGTTCGAGGTGAGGAACTGTTAGCCTATTTAAGAAGTAAAGGCTATACCGATGATTTAATCAAAGATGTAGGACTTGCTAAAATTGATGAAAAACGTGGTACAACAACACAGTTTTGGAACAGAGTCATGTTTCCGATACAAGACTTAAATCACAGAGTAATAGGATTTGGTGGACGTATTATGGGAGATGCAGATAGCGGGCCGAAATACTTAAACTCCCCGGAAACCGAGATTTTTGACAAAAGCAGAAACCTTTACGGCATGAATTATGCAAGAAGTGCAAGAACAGGAAATATTATCCTGTGTGAGGGCTATATGGATGTTATCCAGATGCATCAGGCTGGATTTACGCAGGCAGTTGCATCTCTTGGAACAGCATTTACACCCGGACAAGCTGCTTTGATTAAAAAATATACCAAAGATGTGTTGTTAGCTTATGATAGCGATGGTGCAGGCGTAAAGGCAGCACTCAGAGCAATTCGTATTTTAAAGGATGCCGGTATGTCGGGCAGAATTATTAACATGCAGCCCTATAAGGATCCGGATGAATTTATCAAAAATATGGGAAAAGAGGCATTTCAGGATAGAATTGACCATGCAGAAAATGCCTTTATGTTTGAAATACGTATGCTCGAGCGGGAGTTTGACTTGAACGATCCGGAGGGAAAAACCAATTTTTACAATCAGATAGCAAGAAAACTTTGTGAGTTTGGCGAAGATGTAGAACGGGAAAACTATATTACGGCAGTTGCAGAAAAGTATCATATCGGTTTTGAAAATCTTAGAAAACTGGTTGTGAATACGGCAGCAAAAACAGGCGGCTACGCAGTGCCGATAGAACGTCCCAAATCAGGCATACAGAGTAAAAACACACCGGAAGAAAACAGCAAAAAGGCTCAGCGCCTGTTATTGACCTGGATTACGGATTATCCACAGCTTTATGGAAAAATCAAACAGTATATTTCTCCGGAGGATTTTACATTTCCGATATATAAACAGGTGGCTGAAAGAATGTTTGCTGATATAGAAGCAGGACAGCTCAATCCGGCAAGCATGATTAACATGTTCACAGAAGAAAAAGACCAAAGCGAGGCAACAAGCTTGTTTACGACAAAGCTGCCGGAGCTTGAAAACGACATGGAAAGAGAAAAAGCTTTTCATGACATACTGATTAGTGTAAAAAGGAATAGCTTTGAATACTATTCTTCCAGAATGGGTGTAGACATTACGGCACTGAATAAGGTAGTTGCAGGAAAGAAGGCTTTGGAAGAACTTAGCAAAACGCATATTTCTTTAAAATAAGATAAAAATATAGATGGTATGGAGGATTAGCCATGATGGATGAAAACACACAAGCAAAATTTGATGCGAAAGTAAAGGAATTACTTGCCTTAGCAAAGAAAAAGAAGAATGTTGTAGAGTATAACGAAATCAGTGACTTTTTTAAGGATATTCCGCTAGAGGAGGACTCCTTTGATAGAATCCTGGAAATTCTGGAAAAAAATGGTGTAGATGTCCTTCGTATCACAGAGGATGATGATATTCCTGACGAAGAGATTCTTTTAGGTGACGAAGAAGAGGTAGATATGGAAAATATCGACCTGTCTATACCGGACGGTGTTGGTATTGAAGATCCTGTCAGAATGTATTTGAAGGAAATTGGTAAGGTGCCTCTTTTAAGTGCGGAAGAGGAAATTGACCTTGCTCAGAAAATGGAACAGGGTGTAAAGGCAGCAGAACAGATTGAAATTTTAAAAGCTGATTTAGACAGCTTATCACCAGAAGACCGCGAAATCGTGGAAAAGCAAATAAAGGAATTA